>JANMMV010000428.1:0-6891 GCA_031373565.1 Saprospiraceae bacterium | reverse complement strand
GTTAATTACTTCAGGCTCTTCATCAGGCAATAGTATTTATAATCTTCAATTGCTTGCGGGATGGTTTGATCCAAATGGAGGTACCTATTCCATAGTATTTAATGGTTATTGCGGTGCTGAAAAATGTTCATGCACGATATTTATCAATGTACCACCATGCCCTAAAGAATGTTTGTGTAACGATAACTTTACAGCAGAAGTCAACCTTGGCTTTCAATATAACTACTTGGGTAATTGTAAATATATGTTTACGCCGAGAAATTTATGTCCAAAAGATAGAGTCAATTGGTTATATAATGGCAATAATATCGGCACAACTTCGGGCATAGGAGTTCTAAGCTATTCTATGTCAAATATAGGCCTAAATGAAGTTTGCATGGAAGTCACAAGAATTGATGCCAATGGCATTTCATGTACAGCAAAATATTGTCGACCATTCAAGAAGTGTAATATTACAACACCACCAGATGATCCATGTGAAGAAGATGAAATTGAAAACTCAGATTTTAGAAATGCAAGTCCAGGCCTTATGAATGAGGTAGGCAAGGCAGATAGTTGGGAACTATTACGAGGGGAAGCTTATGTAATACAAGAAGCTGACAGTGCAAATCATATATCATTAGTATCAAGAAACGGCTCTCTTACAGATCTTCTCCACAATTCTTGTTGTTTGGACAATGGGAAAGAGGTGATTCTTAAAGAATTTGGAATAGACCTAAGCAAGGATAGCATTCATATAATATCTCCAGGCACAAAACTTCAAATATTTGCTCCTAAAGATGTTACTGTAACAGATTTAGCTGATATGAAAGCAGAGATTGATTTGACAAACCTTACAAGATCTTGGCAGACTTTTTCAATCACGACATTCTCTGATCCAAATTGGAAGTTTGATAATATGGTACTTCGACTCTACAATCCTGAAGTGCATGATGTGTTTATAAATATCGCGAATCCATGCATAGAACTCATGCCCGTTAGTACTGAAGATTTAAAAAAGAATTCCTTCTCCATCTACCCCAATCCCACTACAGGACAACTGACAATTCAATTTAGCACGACTGTAGAAAACGATGTCAATGTGAAAGTTCTAGATGTTTTGGGAAGAGAAGTAAAGAACGATATCATCCATAAAGGTAGCAGTAATTTTTATTTCTCTATTAGTGATATGGCAGGCATCTACATCATACAACTAACAGACTCATCAGGTAATTCATCTCAAAGGAAGGTAATAAAGATTGAATAAACATATCTATGATTCAGCAGGGCTAGTGCTATTGGCTGGCTCTGCATTTTTAAACCAAATAAAAATCATAAGCATGAAACAATTTTATTCGCACATTTTTGCACTTCTATTTTGCAGTTTTAATCTTTCCTCTCAAACATTTACCATTGGCAATTTCGTTTGGCATGATACCAATGGAAGCGGAGTTCAGGACCCAAGTGAAAACGGGCTAGTCACCACAGTAACATTGTTTAATACGACGACCAATACAGTTGTTGCAACCACAATGTCGAATAGTGATGGCGTCTATATTTTTACCAATGTTCCGCCAGATTATTACAAGCTACATTTCGCAGCAATACCCGGATATTTCCGGTCTCCCACTAATAATACAAATAATCCTTGGGGCGAACTCGCCGACAGTGATCCATATCAGGACGGGTGGACTGATGAAATTCCTTTAGATTTTAATTTAAATTCAGTTGATGCAGGATATACTACGGTGCTGCCAATAAAGCTAAAGTCATTTAATGCCGTCATGAGCAAAAGCATTTCTAATCTCTCCTTCACCACTGCATCCGAAATCAACAACGCAGGCTTCGATATCGAGCGCTCGTCAGATGGTGTAGTATTTGAAAGGATAGGATGGGTCAATGGTCATGGAAGTACAACGGATGAAAAACACTATTCTTTCACAGATCCAAAACCACTTTTGGGAATCAACTATTATCGGCTCCGACAAGTGGACTACGATGGAAGATTTGTATATTCGGAAGTCAAGTCCATTAAATTTGAGTCCGATGAAATATCTATTTATCCAAATCCAGTCAAAGATTTGCTCAATTTATCCGAGATTAATGTAGGTAGAAATTTTCAGATCGTTGATTTGAATCATAAGATCATCAAACAAGGTTTGATATCATCATCAACAATAGAGATTAGTGCGTTAGCAAATGGACTTTATTTTATCAAGATTGGTAATGAAGGCAGTATTAAACATCATAGATTTATAAAGTCAAATTGATATTTGGAGATCAACGATTTCTCATTGCCAACCGCCTGAAATGTATTTAAAGGGACATACTTTGCTTATTAATTCGTGTAATACGCAGGTTGTCTCATGGTTGTTTCATATAATAGATGAAAAAACCATAGGTCAGCCATAAGATGTTTATATATCAAAGTGCAGTTTGGCACGGGTTAATACGTTAGTATTGATTGTAGTGATATTTTTTAGCCACAGTTAAATTATCGTATGTCATCAATAGAAATAGTCACTTGAGAGATCAGTCGAATCGATTATTGTCTTAAAGCTATATTTTTATCCACACACATATAATTGTTTATAAGGATCTTAATAATGAATAGAATGAGATTTTATCTAAACCTAAAAAAATATAAAAACTGGGGTAAATAAAAAGAGAATATTACTTTTACAAGATGGAATCCAAAGTCATCTTCATCACTGGTGTTTCAGGAAGTGGTAAATCTACCATAGGCGCATTGCTCTCAAGCGCATTATCAGGCGTGTTTCTGGAAGGCGATGATTTTCATCCTGTCGGTAATATTGAAAAAATGACCAAAGGAATTCCTTTGACTGACGAAGATAGATGGCCTTGGTTAAAATCCATCAATCAAGCCATTAAAAATGAGAAAAGTCAATTCATAGTCGTAGCGTGTTCTGCTCTTAAATCGAGCTATCGTAATACACTTGCCGAAGGGATAGCAGTTTCAAGAATTCGTTGGATTCATTTACAAGGCGATTTTGATCTTATATTTTCAAGAATGAGGGAAAGAACAAATCACTTTATGTCTCCTGATTTGTTAAAATCACAATATGCTGACTATGAAGAACCAAATTCAGGTCAACGCATCGATATTGATCAACCGGTAGAAACGATCATGCAAAACATTTTGAACAACATTAAAAAATCTGATATTGGCCTCATAGGACTAGGTGTTATGGGCAAAAGCCTTGCAAGAAATATTGCGTCCAAAGGTTTTGGGTTATCGTTGTATAATCGACATGTTGAGGGGCAGGAAGTTGATGTTGCTCTCAAATCTGTTGCTCAGTTTGACGAATTGGCAAATGCACTTCCCTATGATGACCTTAAAGATTTTGTAGACAGCCTGAGCCATCCCAGAAAAATTCTTTTGATGGTCAATGCCGGTACAGCAGTAGATGACATCATAGATCAGTTAAGACCTTACCTTACTGAAGGTGATGTAGTTATGGACGGTGGAAATTCTGATTATAAAGATACACAAAAAAGAGAGCAAAGCTTAAAGCAACTAGGCATTCAGTTTGTAGGATGTGGTATTTCTGGTGGAGAACACGGTGCATTAAAGGGACCTGCAATCATGCCAGGCGGTAGTAAAAAAGGATATTATCTCCTCCAAGATTTACTCCATAGCATTGCTGCCAAAAATAGAATTGGTGAAACATGTTGTGAATATATCGGAGATGGAGGAGCTGGGCACTTTGTGAAAATGGTACACAATGGTATAGAATATGCTGAAATGCAATTGATTGCAGATATGTATGCGCATCTTAGATGGGACCAAAACTTGAGTCTCGAGGAAATACATGAGATATTTAATATGTGGTGTGAGTCAGAATGTAAAAGTTATCTTCTCGAAATCACCTTAGATATCATTCGTGCAAAGGATGATGACGGTTCCCCACTTCTGGATAAAATATTGGACAAAGCTGAAAACAAAGGAACGGGAAGTTGGACGACCATAGCTGCTTGCGAATTGGGCGTTGCTGTCCCATCATTGACAGAAGCGCTATTTGCAAGGTATCTTTCTCACGATAAAAAAATGAGAGAAAATTTATCTCTAACCTATCCAAAAGAGCAAGAAGAAATTTGGATCGATACTGAAAATCTTAAAGCCACCTATCAGTTTTGTAGAATGATGAATCACATTCAAGGGTTAGAAATGATCCATCAAGCATCCAAAAAATATGATTGGCAAATAGACATCGACGGACTTTTGCGCACTTGGTCTGGTGGATGCATCATTCGCTCCACGCTATTACAAAAGCTTCGTACCGGATACAAAAAGGACCAGCATTTGTTACAGTCAGCATGGATGGTGGAATATATAAACACGCATTGGAAAGACATCAAAAAAGCTGCTAGTCAACTTGCGCTTAGCAACTTACCATATGCTACCGTTCATGCAGCCATAGCGTATTTTAAATATATCACCATAGGAAAAAGTAATGCAAATATGATACAGGCACAAAGAGATTATTTTGGGGCACACACTTACCAACGAGTAGATGATCCTGAGAGTAATGGTTTTCATACTCAATGGCTAAAAATGTAGCATATGGAAATGAATCTTTTGTTTGCCGTACTTTTAGGTATTAGCCTACTATTATTTTTGATTCTCAAATTGAAGTTGCCCGCTTTTATCTCTCTACTCGTGGTCAGTATTGTGACAGGGTTGATGGCGGGTATGGACCCGTCGATCATCATAGAAACCATCAAAAATGGAATGGGTTCTACCTTAGGTTTTGTGGCTACCGTAGTAGGATTAGGTTCTATATTCGGTGGTATCTTAGAACATACGGGCGGAGCCAATACCCTTGCTCAATATATTTTATCCAAGACAGGAGATAAAAACGCGCCAATTGCCATGGTTTTGACAGGATTTTTGGTTTCTATTCCAATATTTTTTGATGTAGGATTTATTATATTGTTTCCAGTGATTGTAGCTTTGCATCATCGAACAGGCAAATCTATCATCTATTATGCGGTGCCACTGCTATCGGGTTTGGCAGTTTCCCATGCATTTATTCCTCCTACTCCCGGACCTTTGGCTGTGGCAGAAATCATTGGAGCACCCTTGGGTTTGATTGTAATCGTAGGCACTGTGGTGGGTATTCCCACAGCATGGATCAGTGGTATCATTTACGGTAAGTATTTAGGAGATCGATTGATGATTACGATTCCGGAGACAACTATTATAAATCAAAACGACTTTATCAGTCCAGGTATTCAAAAAGTCCTACCTATACTTCTACTTCCCATCATTTTGATTGTCATCAGTACTTGTATCGATACTAAACTGATTCAGACAGGAAATGCGACCATCGATGGACTTATTAGTTTATGTTGTCATCCCTTTTCTGCTTTGATATTAGCAAATATTTTGGCTTGGTACGTACTGGGTAAAGGGTCAGGACTTAGTGATAAACAACTAACGGACATCACCACAAAATCACTTCATCCAGCAGGTATCATCATCTTGGTGACTGGAGCCGGCGGCGTATTTAAGCAAGTATTAATAGATACAGGAGCTGGCAAGATGATAGCAGAAACGATGCAGGAAGCGGGTTTTAGTATCATCGTTTTTGCATTTTTGGCCGCGGCTATCATTAGGATATTACAAGGTTCTGCGACGGTGGCTATGATCACAGGCGCAGGTTTGGTAGCGCCATTGTTGAGTAGTTATACGCTTAGTGATGTTCAACTGGCTGCCATTGTTATCAGCATTGCGTCGGGTGCAACGATGGCATCTCATCTCAATGATAGTGGTTTTTGGCTGGCGAAGGAGTATCTTTGCCTTACCGAAAAACAAGGTCTTCGTACATGGACCGTCACTTCGAGTATATTAGGACTCACGGGCTTTATTTTGTCAGCTATTGTTTTTTATATATTCTAAAAAAAATCGGCATTGTTACCCTTTGAATCTAAAATTCATAGGTATATCATCACTGGTTTCGTCTGAGCCGGGAAAACGCCATTTCTCAGTCATTTCTTAAACACAGATTTGTAAAGACAAATGAATGTTATCCTTAATGTATACCTTTATAAATTCAGCATGTTGATTGATTGGGGTGTGACAAAAGATGACCTTAGTTTAATTGGGTTGTTGACTACACTTTTTGTGCATGAGGGAATTAGATCACGTTTTGCCTTGTAAGGAGTACTTTTTCCATGTTAACATTGCCGTGATTTGTCCAATGTCACGTTAAAATGCTTATCTTGTATCATTATTTACCATAAATGAACACAATGAGTAACAGCAAGAAAGTATCTGGTGTATGGATGGACTCCAAACATGCCAACATTATCGCTACAGGAGATAGAGCTAATCACGGTAATTTTGAAATCGTGGCCACAGTGGCTTGTGATGATCATGAAGGAGCGGATCATAAAAACGAAAAGGTAGAGCATGCCAAAGAAAGTCAAGAGCAAAAGAAATATTTTAAAGCTATTGCTAGCCATATCGACGAAGACCAAGTAATCTACGTATTTGGACCAGGAAAGGCCCAGGAGCAATTCAAAAACTACCTTGAAGAGCAACATAACTTCAAGTCAACGAAGGTGACCCTTGGTACATCTGATAAAATCACGCATAACGAGATGGTTGCAAAAGTAAAACATTTTTTTGAAGGTTAGTGACATGTTTTATTAGATTTAGATGGAATTTTAGGTTACTGGGCAAAAGAAATCTGTTGCTAACTGTACTTTGAAGTTCCTTTCGAGTCTTTTTAAGTACCTGAAAAGTCTTTTTTAGTACCTGTGGAGTCTCACGAAGTACTTGAGGAGTCTCACGAAGTACTTGAGGAGTGTCACGAAGTACTTGAGGAGTCTCACGAAGTACTTGAGGAGTCTCACGAAGTACCTGAGGAGTCTCACGAAGTACTT
>JANMMV010000408.1:0-2626 GCA_031373565.1 Saprospiraceae bacterium | reverse complement strand
GTTAATTCGCTAGTACATACATTTGATCTAAAAATAAAAGAAAAGAACTTAGTCCTCACGTGTGATATTGACCCAAAAATACCAGCAATTGTGGTGGGAGATTCACTAAGACTGAATCAAATCGTACTAAATCTCTTGAGTAACGCGATCAAATTTACCCATAAAGGCCAAATATTGCTTAGCGTTAGTATAAATAGCGAAGATGATGAAAATATTTATCTTGCTTTTTCCGTCACTGATTCTGGTATAGGTATAGCTGAACATAAGCTAAGTTCGATCTTCAATGTCTTTGAACAAGCTGAAGTAGGTACGTCAACTTCCTACGGTGGAACGGGTCTAGGTCTAGCCATTTGTAAACAATTGGTCGAATTCCAGGGTGGCACTATTAGCGTCAGTAGTAAAATAGGTATAGGGTCCACCTTTGGTTTTATGCTCCCGTTTGGGAAAGTAGATTTAATGCCCACAGATGAACAGCAAATACCTACTTTTAACCCAAAAATGAAAAACCTTCGCATATTAGTAGCCGAAGATGTGGCCTTAAACCAATTGTTAATCAAAATTATTTTGAGTGATTTTGGTTTTGAACATGAAGTTGTGGGGAATGGCAAAATAGCTGTGGAAAAATTGCAATCCAATATCTATGATCTTATTTTAATGGATTTGCAAATGCCTGAAATGAATGGTTATGAAGCGACGGAGTACATTCGAAAAATAATGAAATCAGATATTCCTATCATTGCACTCACGGCAGATGTGACAACTGTTGATGCTGCTAAATGCATCGCATTTGGAATGAACGATTACATTTCCAAACCTATAGATGAAAACTTGATGTATACTAAAATTATGGGACTTGTAAAATAGGTACAAAATTCACATTCAAAAGGTGATTCGACGAGAACGTTACAAAGTATGGTTGTTTTAAGTCTTTATATAGAGAGTGAATAATGGAATTGATTAACATAGTTGTACAATGCACTATCAAAGATAAGGGAACACTTTCACTGTTGAACTTAGAAGCAAAAAAGATAGCCAATACGTTATCTGTATTTTAATCTTATAGATCAATCCATTTCATTACATTTGACGATAACCTATTTAGATGACAAAACTGAATAATATGCACACTCCCCAAACCGAAATTGGTCACCTTCATTTAAACATATCTACATGGCTAAAATAGAAATAGTCACCTTCGAGCAGACTGCTATCAAAGCTACCTATTTTAGTATTGTAGGGAATGCAAGTCTGGCTATTATCAAGGTTGTAGCAGGGATTTTTGGTAATTCCTATGCGCTGATTGCGGACGGGATAGAATCAACCACAGACGTTTTTTCTTCATTGCTGGTTCTATTTGGCATAAAATATGCAAATAGACCCGCTGATAAAAATCATCCATATGGTCATGGACGTGCCGAGCCACTCATAACCTTTCTAGTAGTTAGTTTTTTAATTGCTTCGGCCTTCATTATTGCGCATGAAAGCCTTAAGAATATTGGAACTACGCACGAATTGCCTAAGCCATGGACGCTTCTAGTATTGGCGGCAATCATCGTTTGGAAAGAAGTTTCTTACCAGATAGTTATCAAAAAAAGCAAAGAAACCAATAGTTCTTCCTTAAAGGCTGATGCTTGGCATCATAGAAGTGACGCTATTACTTCGATTGCTGCATTTATTGGTATTTCTATCGCTTTGTTCATGGGCCAAGGTTACGAAACTGCAGATGATTGGGCAGCGCTACTTGCATCAGGTTTCATTATTTATAATAGTTATCTAATTTTCAGACCTGCGCTGGGAGAGATAATGGATGAACATGTTAATGATGATTTGATTGAAGCCATTAGAAAAGTCTCTGCCAATGTTCAAGGTGTTGAAGGTACTGAAAAATGTTTTATCCGTAAATCCGGCATGCAATATCATGTCGAATTACATGCGATTGTAGATCCAGATATTACTGTTGTAGCTGGGCACAATATTGCGCATAGACTAAAAGACACTTTGCGCAAAGAAATACCACAGTTGGGACATGTTTTGATACATATTGAGCCTTATCTCAAAACCATAAATATGTGAATATTGCAATTTATATTGATTATTATGCAATTTCAATCCTTGGTAAAGTAGTCATATTTGCATGATATTATTTTAGAAGACCATATAAATTAAATCTTGATCGAAGGAATGCGGCACTGTATTGAATAAAGTGCAATTTGCTATAAGCCCGACTTTATTTGTCTATGTCTTTATCTTTGTAAATTATGTAGTTCTCCCGTTCTTCAAAAACAATACAATCTCTTCTTATGCAAAAAATTCTTGTCACTACCGATTTTTCAGACAAATCAAAAGCAGGTATACTATTTGCTATACAATTGGCTTCTCAAAGCCAACTTGAACTCACTTTTTTTCATACATATCGTATCATAGCAACCAATGCTTGGAACTTCACAAGAATAGAAGAATATGAACAGGAAGAGGAAAAAATAGTGCTGAAAAACTTAAGTAAGTTTGTAGAAAAAATGTATAAAAAGCTAAATTTGCCAAAATCGAATAAAAATCTAGTAATAAAAAATGCTATTGATACACAGCGTAGTATTATGGATTATGCTGCGGAAAATAAGTTTGATTA
>JANMMV010000387.1:0-3356 GCA_031373565.1 Saprospiraceae bacterium | reverse complement strand
AGGTCTTGAGAATGCTTCAACTATCGTCTTTTTGACCATACCTTTTTTGGTACAGAAAATGATATAATTGTTCTTGATAAATTCTTCATCATTAAGATTCTCTATCTTAATATAAGCGCGGACTTTATCGCCTGCAGGTATTGCTAATAAGTTTTGGAGTACACGACCTTGTGACGTTTTCGTAGCTTCAGGAATCTCGAATGCACGTAACCAGAAACATCTACCTTGCTCAGTAAATAGCAATAAATAGTTGTGATTATATGCTATAAACATATGCTCTACAAAGTCTTCATCCCTTGTTTTAGCACCACGGCTACCGCGACCACCTCGTGATTGTTGACGGAATTCGTCTGTCTTTGTTCTCTTGACATAACCTAAATGAGAGATAGTAATAACGACTTCCTCATTAGGAATAAGATCTTCTATGCTGATTTCATCATCTGCGTATGAGATATCTGTACGACGAGCATCGCCATATTTTTCATTGATTTCATCGAGTTCTTGCTTGATGATCTCGCGCTGTATTTGTTCGCTACCCAGGATACTCTTATAATATTCTATCTTAGCCAAAACTTCATTATACTCTTCACGCACTTTGTCTATCTCGAGACTTACTAATCGCTGAAGTCTCATCTCAAGAATCGCCTTAGCCTGAATCTCCGACAATGCAAAGCCTGACATCAAACCATCTTTAGCTTCGTCTACTGTCTTGGATTGTCTGATGATACGAATCACTTCATCGATATTGTCCAAGGCGATTAAGATACCTTCAAGAATATGTGCTCGCTCTTCCGCCTTCTTGAGATCATACTGCGTACGTCTTACGATCACTTCGAGTCTAAACTTGATAAACTCTTCTAGGATTTGCTTTACATTGAGTAATCTCGGTCTGCCGTTGACAAGACAAATATTATTAATACCGTATGATGTCTGTAAAGGGGTAAATTTGTATATTTTACTAAGTACAACGGAGGCCATTGCGTCACGTCTTATCTCTACAACGATACGCAAACCTTTACGATCAGATTCATCTCTGATATCTGTAACACCTTCGATCTTACCTTCGTTAACTAATTCGGCTATCTTGGCAACAAGATTCGCTTTATTGACTTGGTAAGGGATTTCAGTGATGATGATGGTTTCTTTGCCGCCAGATCCAGACTCGATAGTCGCTTTACCACGGAGAACAACTTTACCTCTACCCGTATGGAAGCCTTCTTTGACACCATTATAACCATAAATCGTTCCACCTGTTGGAAAATCTGGTGCCTTGATAAATTCGATTAATTCATCAATAGTAATATCTGGATTGTCTACCATAGCCTTTGTTCCAGCCACAACTTCTGACAAGTTATGGGGTAACATATTGGTGGCCATACCAACAGCGATACCTGAAGCTCCATTGATAAGGAGTGTCGGTATACGAGAAGGCATTACGGTTGGCTCTTCGAGTGAGTCATCAAAATTGAGTTTAAAATCTACCGTATCCTTACCTAAATCAGCAAGAATCTCATCTGATATCTTTGCTAATCTTGCTTCGGTATATCTCATCGCCGCTGGACTATCACCATCCATAGATCCGAAGTTACCTTGACCATCTACAAGTGGATACCTCATGGACCAATCCTGCGCCATCCGCACCATCGCATCGTAAACTGAAGTGTCACCATGTGGGTGATATTTACCGAGTACCTCTCCGACAATCCTTGCTGATTTTTTGTGTGCCCGCCCGTACGCCAATCCTAAGTCCGACATACCATACAACACACGTCTATGCACAGGTTTAAGACCATCTCGCACGTCTGGTAGTGCCCGAGACACGATCACCGACATAGAGTAATCTATGTAAGATGATTTCATTTCGTCCTCTATATTTATTGGGACAATCCGTTGATCATTAGCCATTTATATATTGAATAATTTAGATTAAATATGAATATGCAAAAGTAGTTAAAAATTATCAAAAAACATAATATAATAGACCTTTTCACACATCATTTGACAATTTATTATACCTTAGTATTTCAATTGCTGAGACATACATTTTCATATATGAATAGAGCTAAAATTAGACATCGAAATCTTATAAGATTAAGTAGCATTGTACTGCTCTGCTGGGGCATCGCCACGTATAGTTTGGCACAATGTAAACAACCCATTTCCTTTAGTGTTCAGGACATCACGACGCATTCGGTGTCTTTTTCGTGGTTAGATCAGAACAATGGTGCAGTCAGTTATGAACTAGAGCTTATTGTCAAAGGACAAATGAGACTTCAAGTGCCTAATCTACCATCTACTACTTCTCCTATGTCTACGGTAGACTCGTTATCGCCATCTACACCATATGAATTATATGCGAGAACGGTTTGCACTGATGGCACTAGGAGTAAGTGGACTGGACCTATCAACTTCATCACGCACTTGACTAATCCCACCGCATGTCAAACTCAAATACCACTAAAAGATAATGGGACAGAAACACTGATCATTGCTGTCGATCAAACGGGAATTCTTGGACAAAATATATTTATCGAATCGATAGATATGATATTAGAACATGGATGGCCTGCTGATATGAAGATATCGTTGGAATCACCCCGTGGGGACCTGCTTACCTTGGTTGCTCATAAAGGACTATTGAATGATAATTTTGGCAATATTAATGATACACTTTGTAAAGAAGTTACTAGATTTTCGCCCACGGCATGTCAAAATATAAGTGAAAGCAGTCCGCCATTTATAGGTACCTTTCTAGCGCAAGACGACATCTTTTTGTTTGCCAAAGGAGTCCAAACGAAAGGATTGTGGAAAATACGTTTTCTAGATCGAGCTGTCAAAGATATAGGAATCCTAAAGCACTTCAAGATTCACTTTTCGGCGATACAATGTCTCCCACCCCAACAAATCACCATTTCTAACTTAGCCGATACAAGCTTTTTGCTCAACTGGCTACCAACGCAAGGATGTACTAATACCATTTTGAATGTTATCTTACCAAATGGTAGTGAGACCACCCAAACATTCAGTTGCCGCGAAACCAATGAAATTGTAAAAACGATCACAAGTTTGACTCCAAACACGCTCTATAGTTATTACCTCACTAATACATGTTTTTTGCCCACTGGTGAATTTGTAAATTCAGAACCATCATGTACAAAATCCTTTACAACGCTTTGTAGACCTGCATCCGCAAGCGAAAACTTTGACAAATTAGCCAACTGCGAACCTAGTTGCAATGTACCATGCGCCATCAACGGACCTTTGTTTTTTAATAATAATAAAGAAACTAATTCGTGGATCATAAGGCGTGGTGAAACCCCAACGGAAAATACGGGACCTAGCGGAGATTTCACAAA
>JANMMV010000303.1:0-5365 GCA_031373565.1 Saprospiraceae bacterium | reverse complement strand
GTTACAAATCTTGGTTGTTTACTTATTGACTGGTTGTTACTATTTTTTAATATCGATTTCCAATGGTTTGTGATGGCATAGAATGCTGAATTACAGCCAAATCAGAGGCAGATAACTCCACATTAAATGCGCCTAAATTTTCTTCGAGACGCTGAACTTTTCGAGTACCTGGAATAGTCACGATTTCATCGTTTTGACTAAGCACCCAAGCAAGAGCTACTTGTGCTTTGGATACTTTTTTGTCTTGAGCAATTTGCTCCACAACCTGTACGAATTTTAGATTTTCCTTTATTGCTTCATCCGTAAAGCGCGGAAGCGTCAGACGCCAATCGTTTGCTTCTAAATCTGTTCTACTTTTGATTGCTCCTGTTAAGAACCCCCGACCTAGAGGACTATATGCGACAAAAGTGATTCCGAGTTCTTGACATGCATCCAAAATCTCTTGTTCAGGTTCACGGCTCCACAAAGAGTATTCATTTTGCACAGCAGTAAGCGGGTGAACTGCATGCGCCCTTCGAATCATATCTGCATTCGCTTCACAAATGCCGATGTGTTTTACCTTTCCTTGTTTCACCAAGGTACTCATTGCACCAACAATTTCTTCAATTTCTACTTTAGGGTCTTGCCGATGCATGTAATACAAATCAATTGCATCAACTCCCAAATTTTGAAGACTTTTTTCGCAAGCTTGATTGATGTATTCTGGCTTACCGTTGAGTCCAAGAAACTCACCGTTGGGTCCTCGCATTACTGCAAACTTGGTCGCTAATATTACCTCACTCCACCGTCCTTTAAATGCTTTTCCTAATAGTCGTTCATTCGCCCCCCAACCATACATGTCGGCTGTGTCGAAAAAATTTACTCCCAAGTCGATGGCTTTATGTAATGTATTTATTGATTCTTCTTCGTTAAAAGAACCATAAAACTCTGACATACCCATACAGCCAAGGCCGATTCTATTCACTTGCAGCGTACTGTGTCCTAATGTTGTTTCGTGCTTCATTGCGTCTGTTTTTTAAAAGTATTAATAATAGGCTTTTTGTCTGATGTTTATATGTCTATGTGTTTAGGTAAAATCTTTACTCAAACTTCTGACTGACGGCAAGCTGTCTAAAAACTACTCTTCACGCTCCAAAAGTAGCGCATAACGACTGAATCTGTGTTGATCTAAGCCACTTTTATTTTTAAGGGATGGAAAAATGGGTCTGAAATCTAAGGGCCGAAATTCGCGCTCATTAATTGATATTTGTTGATTATAACATAACGTATTGAGCTATGAAGCTGCCAAAGCATATTTGGTTTTTTGGATAGGATTTCCATTTGCTAATGTGACTAGTTGCTTGCATGTTTAAGCACATACTGTGGTAATTATTCTTGCGTATCATCCTTCAAAACCTTTTGTATCGTTTTCTTTTATGCTGAATTTATTACAATCATGTGTAAACACAAGTAATAATGTCTTGCGAATTATTTTTTGACTATGCGGATATTTTTCAAAGTCCTTCTGGTGTCGTTTGAAGGGTATTTTCAAATATGATGATTAGTATTCAAATTAACTTAATTGTAGAACTTTTCCTTTTCCTTCAAATTTTGTAAATGTGGTAATGGCCTTTATCAAAACTTCTTATGTTAAATTTAAATTCGCTTACACTGTGTTAAGTTTTATACACAGGTATCTCATTAAAATCTGCTGCATCTTTTTCTTCCAGCAATAGATCTTTCACTGCCATCAACATGGCTTTATTCGAAGTAAAAAGTTCGCGGTTGAAATTGAGCGCTGTAGTTATATCTAAGTCTGCAATTGGGGCATCGTGTGCTTCCTTGTAAAAATTATTTAAAGCTGAACTGTAGTTGTCTTGTATACTATTATATATATTTTGTAATTTTTCGAAGTCAGGCTTAATTTTCTGTTCCATCAGCGCATTTAATTGTCGGTACAAATCTTCTGTTTCTTTTTTATGGCGAGTAAAAAGGTTGAAGGTAATATCTGTCACCGAGCTATTGAGGTTGGCAATGTTACTCGTTACATCCTTCATGCTTTTTACAGAGTGCATGCAGCTGCGCACCGAAGAAATCAGTTGATTGAGTTGAACATATTGTTCTTCGTTCACTTTTGTTCGCAACGATATGTAGAATGCCTGCAACTCTCCCTGCAACTGCTTAAGAAACTCATATTTTTCTTCAGGGGTTTTTGAAAAGAATTTTCTTTTCTCATTGATTGCGCTGAATTCAGGATGCTCAGATAACGACTCGATGTCAATTTTAAATAATGTCAGATTAAAAAGGATGGAGTTGTGCATAAAATAGGCCGTTTCTTTTCTGCATAAATCAAGGGCTGTAACGGGTTCTTTCATATCTGCATTTACGATAAAAGCGGTAGCAGAGGCATCGGTATCTTTAAAGAATTTTTCCAAAAATTTTGCGTAGGGACTGAGGAAGGGAAGAAAAATAAGAATGCTGACTAAATTAATCAGGGATGAAAAAGTAACCAATCCTATGAGCGGGTCTTTGATAGAAAAAATTTCCGTTATCAAAAGCAAAATCGGTTTCAGCAAGGCAAATGCTAATACCGTGAGGAAGACATTGAATAGGAAATTACCGAGCGCTACCCGCTTTTTCGAAGCGTTGCCCCCTACAGAAGCTAACATTATTTTAATACTGGTGCCTGTTTCTGAGCCGAGCACAAGGGCTGCTGCGGGTGCAAATCCGATAGCCCCTGCATGAAGCGCGCTGAGCGTAAGGGCCATAGTTACTGAACTTGATTGAACAAGGGAAGTGATAATAAACCCGATGAGCAGAAAGATCAGCAGCGGCATATCTGCATACTTCGAAAAATCAAATTCATTTACTTGCGCTTCCATAGCCGTTTTCATAAATGCAAGCCCCATGAATAGTAAGCCGAAGCCGAGAAGAAAATAAGAAATGTATTTGATGGTTTTGCGGTTGCCAAAAAGGACTAGTAAGATGCCTCCTATGAAAATTGATGGGTAAGCCGCTATTTCTATATCCACCTTAAAACCCAGTGTGGCGACCACCCAACTATCTAGCGTGGTACCAAGATTAGCACCGAGAATAATTGCCATCGCATTTTTCATCGTGAATACGCCGGCGCCCACAAATGCAAGCACCATCAGCGAAACCATTGAACTGCTTTGAAGCAGCCCCGTTACTATTGCTCCGCCGGCTACAGCACCGACCTTGTTTTTGGATGTGCGCTGAAGAAGGAGTTTGAAATTTCGCCCCGAAAGATTTTTCAAAGATTCCTCTATCAGATACATGGCAAAAAGGAACATACCGATTCCTGCCGCAAGTTTAAATATGAGCGTAAGAATTTCCAAAGCTAATCGGTTTGATAGAGATGAGTGCTGAAAACAAATATCGAATAGTATGCGTTCAATCCGTTCTGCATGATGTAGGTTTTTTAGGATTTTGGGTATTTTAGTTTAAGAGATGTAAAATGTTCAGTGATAATTTTTGCAATAGGGAAGTTGCGATACCACTCTCGTCTGCCTGTATTATATGCCAAGGACATTTATTATACTGGTGGATGAGAATGTCATACATTTCCATGTAATCATGCCACGTTTTTGCTGCTGCTTCATCTTCCTTTGTATACTTCCATCGCTTGTAAGGCTTAGTCGATCGCTCTTGAATCCGTTAATGGAATTATTAAAACTTCCTTTACATTCCAAAAGTAGCTAAAAACGACGGATTTAGCGCTCTTTTTAGGCACTTTTATGTTTAGGTGATGGGAAATGGGTTCATAAATTGAGTGCCTTGTTTGGAGAAATTTACTTGTATCGTGTTATTGAAACTATTTCGTTCGTCATACTTTTGCAAATAACCCTTTATTACTCAAATATTGTGGCGTTTATCAGACTTTAAAGCAGCCGTGAAGAAGGTCGTTAAAGATTTTGATAACAAACCACCATTTAAACTAGAACTGCGAGACCGCAATCTTTTCATATATGTATCTGAGTTTCTCGCAGGGTGAGCATCTCGATAATAGATTCTGATTAACAAATTATCTTTGTTTCGGGCTGAGATGCTTTAGATGAGAGCCCATGTTACATGTTCGCTGTTTTTCTTTTCATTAGGATTTTCCATAATAATAATGCAAAAATTCCTGTAAAAAAGGCAAATTGTTTTTCAAAAAACGTCTTTGCAAAAACATTTCCGATTGTATTTAAAATAAAGATTACAAAGAAAATCCACAATATGACATTGACTATGTGGTTTGAAAATTTGTATTGAATGAAGTTGCCCTTCATTAACAGCACCCAACATAAAAATACGTTGATAAGAATTGAAATGGTCTCAAAAAGGTACATTTCAGTATCATTTGTAAGCCTTCCTCCCCACGTTACATCGTAGGGAATAATTTTAATAACAATACAAAGGTGAAATAGAATGATTAAGATTAATAACCCCAAAAATATCTTTATTGCGTTCTTGAAAATAGAATTCATATTGATCTAGTAAAAGTAAATACCTATAAAGAAGATGATTGTAACCCCATTTGTGGTAACAACTCGTAAATTTACACTACTCTAATTAATTAGTGCTTGCAAATCTAATGAAAGATGCTGTCGGCTGTCGTTAAATCGCTTACGTATGCCTTGAATGGCAAAGGTACAACACAGTAATGAATCGCACAAGCTGTTTGAAGAAGCCGTTTATCTGGAGAGAAGGATATTATCCAACGGGTTGGAAGTCTCTCATAGGTACGTGTAACGACCCGAAGAATATTCAATTGGTAACCAATTAGTATCTATGGCGTCATCGAATATTCATTTGATGACCGAGTTACATCTATGGTGTCATCGATTATAAATAATTCATTCTAGGCACGTCGTGCCAAACGGCTGTCCTTGTTTATCACTGCTGCAGCGTGACCTCGGTGTGGAAAACCTAGTTGTTATGGGTTCGTTGTTAGTTCTTGTATAGGCTCGTAATAAAATATTGTCGCACCCGAATGTAGGGTTTTTGTCCTAGTAAGCTTTAGCAAAATCCTGTTCTTGATTTGGTCAAATAATCTTAGCCCTTGTCCTTCAATGATAGGATGAATACAGATTTGAAATTCGTCAATGAGATTGCTGTTTAATAGTTGAATAATCAAGCTCCGACTTCCCACCAAAATGTTTTTTCCTGATTGTTGTTTAAGTTCTACAACTTTTTCGTTTAGTGGTCTGTCTGCAAGTTCGGCACTGTCCCAGTTTGTGTCTATTAGTGTGTTAGAGAAAATAAGTTTTGGGATGTTGTTTATTGAAATTGCAAAGTCGTCCGTAGCCTTTATACCTGTAGGATTTTGCAATACCGTCTGCCAATAACGCATAAGTTCATAGGTTGTTCTTCCGTATAACAT
>JANMMV010000296.1:0-2469 GCA_031373565.1 Saprospiraceae bacterium | reverse complement strand
AATAACCAAACACAAACGTAAAAAGTATATAAGGAGACATGTTACAATATTTAAAATAAGGAAAGAAGCAGCCTACGACTTACTATCAATAAAATTAGTGACATCATGTCGATCAATTACGCCAACAATTTGAGCGTGATCTTCTACAAGGCAAATGGATAGGCCATTTTCTTTCATAAATTCAAATAGATCTTTGATTGGCATATCATGGGGTACTTTATCAAGTTTTTGCGAGTAAAGCTCGCTTACAAGCTTTGATGCTTGATCATTTTTGATAACATCTTTGATAAATAACTCTGGTATCGAACCTATGATATGATCTGTAGAGTCACTGACAACAAAATTTTTCTCTACCCCTTTATCATAAATATTTATTACGTTTTGATAAGTGTCGTTTTGATGGACGCGCGTAAATAATGTGCGCATCACCTTGTATACAGGAGTGGATTTGATGATGTGATTGGCACGAGAAATACTGCTCTCCTGACCAGCCATCATAAAAATAACCAAGCCAATCATCGCTAAGGCTAAATTTTGGCTAAAAATACCAAAAATCACAAAACCGATTGCCAAAACCCTTCCAATAAAAGTAGCGATATTGGTCGCTTTAAAATGACTCATTTTGGTAGCCAAAAAAGCCCTTAAAATCCTTCCTCCATCCATTGGGAATGCAGGGATGAGATTAAAACAAAACAACATTACATTGATGCCGACGATACATCGTACTAGCTCCAATGGATCATCAAACTTGAATTGTTGAACAGTGGGCATAAATGTACCATCATATAAATACATACCTAAACCAAATACACTACCGATGATTAAATTAACGAATGGACCGGCAAAAGCAATTTTCAATTCCTTGATAGGACTCTCTGGCATCGTTGACAATCTTGCGACGCCACCTATAGGAGAAAGGATGATATCTTGTGTATTGATACCAAGTCTTTTGGCCATCAAAGCATGACCGTACTCGTGTAAAACGACAAACAAAAATAGCATCACAATAGATCCCATAAATCCGATCGACTGCCATAGATTGAGATTGGTACTAAAAGCAGAATAAGCAACGAAGATCATCAAAAGGCCAAACGTCCAATGAACCTTGAGAGGGATTCCCCAGAAAGTTCCTATTTTAAATGAATTCGAGAGCCTATCTTTCAACCTTAAAATTTGAGTCAGAGATTATATTTGTTGTGTCCGCCACATCGGTTCGTATAGCTGTCCGGCAAGAATATTGCGGGATATCACGATTCGTTGCATTTCTGATGTACCCTCGTAAATTTGGGTGATTTTAGCGTCGCGCATGAGACGCTCCACATGATATTCTTTTACAAAACCATAACCGCCGTGTACTTGTACAGCTTCAACAGTATGTTTCATGGCTACTTCAGATGCAAAAAGCTTCGCTTGTGCTGCCGCTGAAGTATAATCCATGCCTTGATCTTTGAGCCACGCCGCACGATATACTAATAATCTAGCCGCTTCTATTTCTGTTGCCATATCGGCTAATTTAAACGCAATGGCCTGGTGTTGAGCGATCGGCTTACCGAACGCTTCACGTTCCTTAGCATATTTGACCGAAAGTTCATATGCGCCGGCAGCAATTCCTAAAGCTTGAGCGGCGATTCCGATACGCCCGCCAGAGAGAACTTTCATCGCAAATTTGAATCCAAAACCATCTTCACCGATTCGATTTTCCTTTGGTACTTTGACATTAGTATACATAATAGAGGTCGTGTCCGATGCACGAATCCCAAGTTTATCTTCTTTGGCACCTATTTCTACACCTTCCCATGACGATTCGATAATGAGGACATTGATACCTTTATGGCCTTTAGCAATGTCAGTCTGAGCTATAACTAAGTGTAGTGACGAAGTTGCTCCATTTGTAATCCAGTTTTTTGTGCCATTAACAAGATAATGATCTCCCATATCTATAGCTGTAGTTCGTTGTGATGTTGCATCACTCCCTGCTTCTGGTTCTGATAAGCAGAAAGACCCAATCCACTGACCAGTAGAAAGTTTAGTAAGGTATTTTTGCTTTTGAGCTTCATTGCCATATTCTTCTAGACCCCAGCAAACAAGTGAATTGTTGACTGAAACAATGACGGAGCTAGAGCTATCTACCTTACTAATCTCTTCCATCGCAAGTACATAAGAAATCGTATCCATCCCGCCACCACCATATTGAGGATCTACCATCATACCCAGGAAACCTAGCTCTCCCAACATCCGAACTTGGTCTTTTGGGTATTTCATATCGCGGTCTCTCTCAATAACGCCGGGCAGTAACTCACGTTGTGTAAAGTCTCTCGCAGCTTCTTGTACCGATAACTGCTCTTCTGTCAATTCGAATTCCATCTAGGTAGTGTGTTTTTATTGATTAGGACCAATGCCGATATAAATTTTATCAAACAAAGGCAATGCTCTGTTGATAATATCCGTATGTCCCAATGTTACTGGGTC
>JANMMV010000244.1:0-2856 GCA_031373565.1 Saprospiraceae bacterium | reverse complement strand
AAACAAATGATTCCGCGCCAAAAATTCATTTCTTTTGTTTTGATTTGTTTTGATTTTGATTTGATTTGATCCTTATTTTTGATTTGATCATTGATTTTGATTTGTTTCATCCAAATGCATTTGTCACAACCAAACGGACATCGAAAGTTCCTGTGTTCGCATAACTGATAGAAGGATTAGGTAGGGTAGATGTGGATGGTGTTCCACCTTCAAATTCCCATGCATACGATATCGGCGTGAAAGTGGAAGTACTGTTAAATTGGATAGTGGACGGAGTACAATTGATCGCTTGCGCATTGCTTGTAAATGATGCTACTGGCGGTTGCGCAATGGTGACTGATGACGTGAAATTATTTGCTCCGCACCCATTATTTGCTGTTAATGTGACTGGGAAAGTTCCGTTTTGGGTGTAAGTGTGACTAGGGTTAATACCAATTGATGTTGCACCATCTCCAAAACTCCAAGACTGGCTAGTCGAATATTGTGACATATTAGTGAATTGAACAGTTGGTCCCGTTTGTGTAGAAGTGAAATTGGCTACGGCCAATGGATCTACATTGATAAAGTTGGGTTGTGCAAGTGTATTAGTTCCAACCGTATTCGTAACTCTTAGCGTGACTGCGAAATTTCCAGCTGCCACATAGTTGACCGTAGGATTTGCTTGGGTTGAAGTTGCAGGCGATCCTCCTGGGAAGGTCCATAAGTATGAGATTGAATTACTGGATGACTGATTGATAAACGTGACCGTTAATGGCTGACATCCATTCTGGACGTTTGCTGAAAATCCTGCAGTAGGAGCAGTGGCGATCGTAATTACAACGGTCTTCGTACTATTACTACATATGTTTGAAGCAGTACATGTCACAGTGTAAACACCATCATCTGCATAAGTATGTTGTGGGTTTGCTTCAAATGAATTATTACCATCACCGAAGTTCCATTCTCTATCGGCACCAGAAGTACCTGTGAAAGTGAAATTAACTGTTCTCCCTGTGATAGTCTGCGTAAAATTAGATACGACAGATGGTAGTGTTGTTATGACGCCATTGATCGTTGTCGAATTACTGCCTAGATTATTTGTTGCAGTTAGTGTAGCATTAAAAGTTCCGACTGTGCTATAAGTTACGAGTGGATTCGCTTGTGTAGAAGTACTGGGCGTACCACCTGGAAAACTCCAAGTCCTAGAGGTAGCGTTGGTTGATTGATCTGAATATTGAACTTGTGCTGGGATACATTGTCCTAAGATGTTGTAGCTAAAACTTGCGACAGGCGCACCACCGCCACCACCACATGAAGAAAGACAATTGGCATTCAATATGGCCGCGTTGACGGTTGTAGTCGACACAGCCGACCAATTGTTGCTTGTGCTTACGGACGGTGACATTATCCATGTTCCTGACACATCATGCGCATCACCAGAACTTGCCGGGTTACAACCAAAATTATGCCCTATTTCATGGGACACCATACATCTCATTGTTTGCGCATTGGTAGTTTGCCATCTTTGAAGAGCATGATATCTTAGCGAATTACATAGGCCATTTAACCACGCTACTCCTATTGTAGATCCATCAAAATCACGATTTGTCCAGATACCAGCTAAATCATGAACAGCAGAGAAGCCTCCTGGCCCCCAATCTGTAAAACTTCCCAAGAAAACGCCAGAATCAGTTGACGAACTCCACGGATCGCATGTTGAACACGTCGAGCTAAAGTGTTGTCCTAATTGGAACTGTACTTGATTGGTAAATTCAGTGTCGTAGTTTGTCTGCACATTATTCATGACACCCACCACAAAATTGGCCACAGCTGCTGTGCTACCATACGCTTGGAACATTGAAAAGTCGGATGCATAGTTATACTCCAATAAATAGCACGCCATCATCGACCTACTTCCATCAACCGGTTCATGGTCTATATCTGTATTTCTTCTCTTTGAAACTTCATAGGCTGCACAAGTTTTTTCATTAGAAGGTATCACGTCTTTACTATTGTAAAATATAAATTGATCTGATGTTTCGCCCTCCACTAAAGTTTTTAGTGGTTCTACGAAATAATCATTTTGACCTATACGTATCAAGGCATATACAAATCCATCATTGAGCGTCAACGCTACAGTGCTGTTCTCAATATTCTTAACCTTGCCTTTTAGTGCAATGATTTTAGTACCATAAGTCACTTTTTGCGTTCCGTCAGAAAGCTGCTCGATGGTACTGTAGTTAGGAGAAATCAGATTTGATGATTCTAATTCTAAATTGTACTTTGATCCGTTACCTAGATCGAGAACCATATTGGCATAATCTCCTGATCTTGCTTTGGCCACCAAAGCATCTATATTTAAGTCAATAAGCTCATAATCTTTGAATATTGATGCAAGTTGCGCTTTTGTGCTTTTCGCATCGATTTGCGCATGAAGAGTTGGAAAATTGAATGACATCAATAGGATTAAAACCATTGACGAAAGATGTTTAAAAACCATGAAGTGTTTGTTTTAAGATTGAAAAATAAACGAATTGTTGTTTAACAAATGTTACTCAATCAGGATGTAAACGCAAAATTATAATAATGTTGCAACAAATAAAAACAATTGATTAGAATTTTATATATATATGTCCGATATTGACAAAATTTCAACTTTATTCGAAGTTTTTATTCGAATCGTAGCACTATTTTAATCCACTCAATCTTCTTATTCCTTCTGCTGCCATCGTCAATCCAAATAAAGCAGGCATATATGAGATTGTTCCATAAAAGGATTTCTTATAATTTTTACCATCAGTTAGTTTAAGCGCTTCTTTGGGCTGTATTTCTTCGCTAAAGACGGCTATGATACATCTCCGAATCCCTTCCTTTTTG
>JANMMV010000234.1:0-2275 GCA_031373565.1 Saprospiraceae bacterium | reverse complement strand
CATGGTATCGGTACTTTTAACTCCCTTGTAAAAGATACCATTGTGCTTGCAAAACTGAATGCTACGCTTGAAAACCTAAAACAAGGCACTGATGGATTTAATCAAAATATGGATGCTTTAAAACGAAGTATATTTTTTAGGAGACACTTTGAAAAATTGGAGAAGGGCAAAAAAGATAAATGAGTTTCTACCATCTCAAAACTTCCCTATTTTAGATCAATAGTATCGGCAGGCTATTTTTTTGTGGAATCTTGAATTTTGTCGCTGTGCTGATTTTTGCTGATTTTCATATAAAAAATAACAATACTTCAATGAAATTCGAAGATATCATAAATTACAGGCGATCTGTAAGGCATTACAAAGATCTAGCCATTGATCCTGAAAAAGTAAAGCATTGCATCGAACTAGCCACTTTAGCACCCAACAGTTCCAATATGCAACTGTGGGAGTTTTATCATATCACAGATCAAGTTATGCTAAGAAAACTTTCTGAGGCCTGCTTAAACCAAGAATCGGCAACGACTGCCCAGCAAATGGTAGTTTTCGTAACAAGGCGTGATTTATTCCGACAAAGGGCAAAAGCGATGATGGATTTGGAAAGTCAAAATGTGCTGCAAAATAGTCCAAAAGATAAACAAGAAAAAAGATTCAAAAGATGGAAGATGTACTATGGGAAAATAATCCCATTTTTATATGCTCGCTTTTTTGGAATTTTGGGACTTATCAGAGCAATGCTAGTCAACATCATCGGTATTTTCAGGCCGATTGTTTATCAAGTATCTGAGAATGACTTGCGGGTGGTCGTTCACAAAACCTGTGCATTAGCAGCGCAAACATTTATGTTAGCGATGGCAAACGAAAAGTATGATACATGCCCAATGGAGGGTTTTGATAGTCGCAAAGTGAAAAGGATCTTGAAATTGCCTTACGGCGCTGAGATCAATATGGTCATATCGTGCGGAATCAGAGATGAGAAAGGCGTCTGGGGCGATAGGATGAGAGTACCCTTTGAAGAGGTATATTTTCGGTTTTGATAGAGCCTGCATAAAGTAAGCATAGTATGGGACAGTTTCGAACTGACGAGCATTGGTAGATGGGCATTCATCAACCTTTCCTGATGGCCAGCAAATACTGACGGCAACTTTGCAATATGTGAATAATGTAATTCATAGAATTAATTGTGTACAAAATAAGGTTGTGTCTTGGACTAACTTTGTATTATAATTAATCTAATTCAATTAAAATGAAAGAGTTTTTTCTTACCTATTTCGTATTTATTGCGGCAAACTGTTGTTTAGTCTTGACTTCTTGCGATCATAAAAAGACAAAAATAATAATACCTACTAAAGCACATCTGGACGCAGGAACTAAAACCATTGAAAATATGCAATCAGCATATAAGGGAGAGAAAACGGCCACTGCTAAGTACGAAGCATTCTCAAAAAAAGCTGAAGAAGAAGGCTATCACTACATTGCACTGTTATACAATGCGGTTTCAGCATCCGAAAACATTCATGCAAGAAATCACAGAGCAGTAATTGAAGATGCTGGCGCAACTGTTCCCATAATAATACCAGAATATGAAGTAAAAACCACAAAAGAGAACTTATTAGATGACGTAAATGGTGAGGCTTTTGAAGCAAAGACAATGTACCCTGACTTTTTGAAAACTGCAGAAATCGCCGACAATCAAACTGCATTTTTAAGCCTGACTTACGCGATGAAAACAGAATTAAAGCATAGATTCTTTTTTGATCAGGCCTTGGGCGACATCAACAGTAATACCTTAAAAAGTTTGCCGCCTAAATATTATGTTTGCCCAGCTTGTGGTAATACTTATACCAAAGCGCCTAAACATTGCGATTTTTCACTAACTGACAGAGAGAAATTTATTGTATTTCAATAATTATATACTATGAACCAAACGCATGTACACTTATTGATTACCCACCTTCCGATTTTCGGTTCTATTTTTGGTGGCCTTGTTCTTGCTTATGGCCTTTGGGCGAAGAGTACCGACACAAAAATTGCTGCTTACTTACTTTTCATCATTTCAGCAATGGGTGCAGGTATCGCTTATCTGACAGGTGAAGCCGCAGAAGAAACCGTTGAAGATATGCAAGGTATTGTTGAAGCGACCATCAAACAGCATGAAGAATTTGCACTATTTGCACTAATATCGTTAGTCCTTTTGGGAGTTGCTTCTATTTTAGGAATATTTGTAACAGTGCAAAAATCACCATTGACAAGAACAATCGCATTTGTAATTTTATTT
>JANMMV010000229.1:0-3195 GCA_031373565.1 Saprospiraceae bacterium | reverse complement strand
CTAAAAATATTTATCATGAAATTCTTATACGTAACTGCTTTTGTACTTTTTATTCATTCGTTTGCTTCTGCTCAAGTCAAAACTGATTATATTCAGGATGAGATCAAAAAAGTTGAAAATTTTCTCAGCAAGCAAGATGCAAAGCTTACCCTAAATAACGAACAACGAAGCCAATTAGTGAAGATATTTGATGAAAAAAAAGTCAGATATGACCAAATTTTGTCTCTTAAAAAATCTAAAATTGAGGTTTCAAACGATATGACGACCCTCGAAAACGAATATAAGGATAGAGTCGAATCAATCATGAATGTTGACCAACGTATAGCTTATCAAAAGATCAAAAAATCAGCATTGTTGAAGGATTCCAAAATGAACTAAATGCGTGTTGATTATGTCTGTTAGTCATAATTCATCCGCATAAATACTTTTGTGAAGCAACTTTCCAAGATAAATTATCTCTTCTTTCGGTACAAATGGCATCTTATCCTGGGGATACTATTTGTGTCTCTGGCTAACTACTTTGGGATACTAATACCTCAAAAAATAAGGGAAGCACTTGACCTTGTGCAAGCCCAAATCACGACTTTCAAGTTAACGGTAGGTAATGTAGACTCACCTGCTTATGATGAGTTAGGCCATCAACTTTTTGTATTCGGACTAACCATAACCGCTTTCGTAATTTTAAAAGGTATTTTCATGTACCTTATGCGTCAAACGATCATTGTGATGTCAAGATTAGTAGAATACGACATGCGAAAAGATATTTATGCACATTTACAGGGATTAGATCAGCAATTTTATCGACAGCGGATGACAGGAGATATTATGTCGCGTATTTCGGAAGATGTATCAAAAGTAAGAAACTATGTAGGCCCGGGTGTTCTTTATGCAATAAACCTTATCACTACTTTTATTTTTACTATCTATGCCATGCTGCGCGTAGATGTTACACTCACCATTTACACACTGCTGCCACTACCAATACTCTCCATATCGATCTACTATATCAGTAATCTCATAAATAAAAAATCGAGCTCAATTCAAGCTCAACTTTCGACCTTGACGAGTGAAGCACAAGAAACATATTCGGGAATCAAAGTCTTGAAATCTTATGTAAAAGAAGACTCGTTTTTAGGTTTTTTTGAACGCGAAAGTGAAGAATTTAAACAAAGATCACTAGGATTGGCTAAAATCGAAGCCTATTTCCAACCCCTAATGCTCTTGTTAATAGCTTTAAGTACAATAATAGTTGTAGTTGTTGGAGCCTATCAAGTGAAGGCAGGAACAATGACAGCCGGTAATATTGCTGAATTTATCTTGTACGTGAACATGCTCACGTGGCCAGTCACTGCCATAGGATGGATAGCATCTACAGTGCAGGAAGCGGAAGCATCTCAAGAGCGAATAAATGAGCTGCTTGATGCGCGCCCATCTGTTAAGAATAATGGAGTCATTAAAAATGACCATCTCAAAGGAAAGATAGAATTCAGAAATGTAAGTTTTACCTATGAGAATACGAAGATTCAAGCATTAAAAAATGTGAGCTTTGTTTTAGAACCCGGGCAAAAGATGGCTGTAATGGGAAAAACGGCAAGTGGAAAATCAACTATGGGTGAGTTATTAACGCGTATTTACGACGTTACAGAAGGGCAGATATTAATAGATGATATTGATATTAAAGAGTATGATCTCAATACACTGAGAAGAAACATTGGTTATGTCCCACAAGATGTATTCTTATTCTCTGATACAATCGCGGCAAATATAGCATTTGGTGCGAACGAAATGGATATAACACAGATTGAGAGATTTGCCAAAGACGCAGCCATTTATGAAGAGATCAAATCATTGCCAAGTGGTTTTGACACACTTATAGGAGAGCGTGGAGTAACCTTGTCTGGTGGGCAGAAACAACGTATATCTATAGCGAGAGCATTTGCGAAATCCGCTCAGGTTTTGATCTTAGATGATGTTTTGTCAGCAGTCGATGGCAATACGGAGCAAACAATATTAAATCATTTTAGCTCATCGCTTGAACACAACACTTCCATTTTCATCACCCATAGGATAAGTAACATCTTAAACTTTGATAAGATCATATTAATGGAAGACGGAGCGATAATAGAAGAAGGAATTCACTCTACACTTATGAACGGTAATGGATTGTATAAGTCGCTTTATTTGCAACAATTAATGCAGGACAATTAAAAATACCATAAAAGATTTGGATATCAACGCTACACTTTTTATATTTGCTCAACATTTAAGCACATAAACATATAATTGTGGAACACGACGAAAGGGGAAAATTTGACAGCGTATATACAGCCAAGGTAAAAGCAGGCAAAAGACGTACCTATTTTTTTGATGTAAAACGCACCAAAGGCGAAGACTTTTATGTCACATTAACGGAAAGTACAAAGCGATTTGACGATGACAGATATGAGCGTCACAAGATTTTCTTATACAAAGAAGACTTCAATAGATTTTTAGCTCAGCTACAAGATACAATCGATCATGTTAAAAAGGAATTAATGCCTGATTACGACTATGACCAATTTGAAAAACGTCAAGCAGAATGGGAAGCTTCTCAAGAAGCGCAATCTGAGCTACCTCAATCCAAGCCGGAAGATGGCGAGAATATGGATTGGTAACAATCAAATATTATTTAAAATATAAATCGCTAAAGCACTTATCCTTCAAGAAGGTAAGTGCTTTTTGATTACTACAAATATGAACATACTCTTAGTCGCTGCTACTCAAGCCGAGCTTGACCCTATATTGGACCGTCTTTCGAAGGAAGGTAGCAAATTAAATTTCTTTGAGTACCAATGGCATAATCATACGATAACACCATTGGTTACGGGAATTGGGTCTATGATGACGGCTTACGCAATCGGTAGGTATAAGTCAGAAAATATTATAGATCTTGCCATTAATGTCGGCATTGCAGGTTCGTACCATCTAGACGTTGCGCTGGGTGAAACCTTTGTAGTTGAGACCGATCAATTTGCAGACATAGGTTCTGAAGAAAGTGACGGATCTTTTTTGACTTTAGTGGACTTAAACCTCTCAGATGGGAATGAGTATCCGATGAAGAAAAGTTTACTGACGCCTTTCAAAATAGATAAACTCAATATTTCATTACCTACTGCTAAGTCTATTACACTTAACACTACAAGTGGTACTTTAAAG
>JANMMV010000228.1:0-3211 GCA_031373565.1 Saprospiraceae bacterium | reverse complement strand
CCGATGTTCTTGCCGATTTTCGCTCATTGTCGCTTAATAAATTAATTTTTGAATTTTCAATTTGAAATTGATGATAATAGAAATCTGCGGACTGTGTATTGTCTAGCTTATTGAGTCTCTCTAATTCTCCA
This sequence comes from Saprospiraceae bacterium, assembly GCA_031373565.1. GTDB lineage: Bacteria > Bacteroidota > Bacteroidia > Chitinophagales > Saprospiraceae > OLB9. The sequence continues at coordinate 3,080 of JANMMV010000228.1, read as the reverse complement.
ATAATAGCGGGGTATAATTTATCTAACCCTTTTGCACTGACTCCTTTCAATTTTAAGTTTGTTTTGATACTTTTTGCTTTATCAAATTCTAACTGCGCTAGGAAATTTTCTACTAAATCTAGCAAATCAGAGTTTAATTTCAAGTATTTCTGATTTTCAAAAGCTTTGGTTGGATATGCTATTTTCCAGTATGTCTGGGATGTAATAGAGTCTAAGTCTAGCCCTTGCTTTAGCTTCTCGTACAGATGATCAAAATGATTGGTTATGGCCGGATTGACATTGAAGTAAGGGGAGTGTATGTACTTCTTTAATGTATTCAATTCATAGATATCAAGCGAACTCAGCGCATAAAATACTTTTGTTATTTTCATAGGGAACAAGGTTTTGACCGTAGATTGATGATACAAATATAAGAAAAAATTATATTAGCATGTATGTTGTCTTGCACGCCAAGTCGTCACAAGTCCGATGGCTAGCTTTAGTACCTCGATGATTGAGGTTACTCGAAATCACCTGTTGACATCTTATCGGATCAGAACGATTCAGATACCCATTATCCATAATGTATACTTAATTAATTACTAAATAATTACATATTTGATAAATATACCTTATGTATAGTGATTACTAAACTCATATCATGCTTTCATATAATATGTAAACATACTGATTATGAATGTATATGAACTTAAATGATAGTTACTTAAACATTAACATAAAAAGTATAATATTTTTGCAAATATGTTTGGCTGATTGGTACGGTTCAATTATCTTTGTGCCGAAACTCAATTTTATCATAGCCAAGTTTTTACTATGAAGCTATTTAAACATATCTTTTTCTTTATCCTGACTTTGACGGTATCCCAGGCCGGTTACAGTCAAACAAATCCTGAAGCCAAATATCGGTATGCTTCCGTTGGCTATCAGTTTTTTGATACTATCTTGAGTAGGTTTCAGCCGAATCCTATTGTTCCTGTTGGACTGTCAATGGTTGGTCAAGTAGTAAATTTGGGAGGTAACACGTACAAATATACTTTTACAAATAGTTCGAATCAACAAAAGCAGTTTAAGATTACCTATCAATATACTGAAGGTATATTGAGCAATCTTAAAGTAAGATACACAACGACTCATCTTAAGTATCAAATGTCAACTGCTTTTGCTAAAGCGGATTATATATCTGTGCAAGCTGGAGAGACAGTTACGATCAAGCCATTACTTAATGATATAACATCTGCTTCTAGTATAAGCCTGACTGGTGTTTCACAGGTGCAGTTCGGAACTGCCACATTTGCTGGAGATTCAATCACATATACGGCACCTGGCAACACTACAAATGATGCCATCGTTTATAGTATTGTTGATAATGTAGGTACAAAAGCTGTCGGCCGTATCGTTGTTGCTATCGAGCAAACTGAGTTTGATCAAAATGATACGCTCATTTATACGCTTTTGAATACGCGTACTCAACAATTAATATTGCCGGTTAGTGGCTTTACCGTTACAACACAACCGACCAAAGGGGTAGTTAGTCAGTTAAGCGCTAGTATATATAATTACAAGCCAAACACTGGTGTTACAGGTCTAGATGTCTTCCTTTTTACAGATGCCAATGGCAGTAGTCGTGCTATCAGAATAAACCTTGTATCGGTAGTTGAGAACAAATCAAGTGTAGTCAATGATGTGTTTTATACTGCTCGAAATCAAGCTGTTATATTTGATGTCTTGGCTAATGATCTATCCGACAACTTTCCAATATCGACCCATTCTCCTGAATTGATTAAAGATACCTTAGGCATCTTTAGTTATGCACCACCGGTAGATTTTGTAGGAGAGAAAAACTTTACCTATACTGTCAATTATGGTGGAGGCAATACTTTTCAGGGCAAGATCAAAATCGTTATCGGTAATTTAGAGCCTGATGATCGTTTTGAATATCGTTTCGATACACGCAAGGATGAAGCAGTGGTATTGACTTACAATGTTCCAGTGCTAGGTCATAGTTTTAATGTGCTATCTCAACCTAATTTTGGAGATGTTGACATATTTGAAGCAACAAATCTAAATATTGATTGTAATGAAATAAGTGCTCAATCAATTATTACTTATACGCCTTATGATGGCTATTACGGAATTGATGAGTTTGACATCTCTTATTGTATATCGGACTCATGCTATACTTATAAAATAACAATAACAATCCACGATACTCAAGATACGACTTGCAGATGTGTAGGTACGGATTGTGTGTTTCAAGGAGATCTAAATGGTGATGGCCGTGTATCAGTATCTGATATCTTGTCTCTAGGCAGGTATATGGGCAATACTGGGACAATACGCCCGAGTACTTCATTGCCTTCATGGGCTGGACAAGCGAGTAGTGATTGGTCAGCTTCGCAAACAAATGGCCGCAATACTAAGCACATTGATGCAGACGGTGACGGTAACTTGACGAAAGATGATATGGCGTCCGTTGATGCTAACTATGGTACCTTTAACACATTGATACCGCGAGAAATCCTAAGCGTGAAAGATTTTCCGTTCTATTTGGTTCCCAATGCGACGGACCTCGACTCTGGTGATGTATTGATCTTAGATGTCATTTATGGGACGATTTCTAAGCCAGCAATTGACGTATTTGGTGTAGCCTTTGAGCTCAATCTACCTTCGTCTTTGGTTGATAGTGCTTCAGTAACAGGTTCCTTTGATGAGACAGGTTGGTTTGCTAATCATGGTGCGACACTACAATTAGTCAAACAACCACAGGACGGCCGCATTCATGCAGGTTTTACGAAAGCTGGAGGTATTGTCGATGATGAGGCTCACGGATTCAAGCCAATTGGCAATAGCGGAAATGGGAAGATCGGACAAATAACCATGATAGTAGATGATGAAGCCCACGGCTTCAAATCTTCGGATGAGTATCTAACCTTACCAGTGACACTTGAGAACATAGAGTCAGAAGACATCGATGGATATTCTTATTTAGCCTTTGAAAATTGGATAAACGAAAAAGATTATCTTAACAACGATTGGATATTAATTGCAAAAATTGACCATTCAAGAAAAAATGAAGATTT
>JANMMV010000209.1:0-5182 GCA_031373565.1 Saprospiraceae bacterium | reverse complement strand
GTCAGCGAGGGCATATATTACAGCTACCTTTATCTCTACATGACCATTCTCAAGCATGGAGTAATTGCTCTTAGCAAGTTTTAGTTCTTTAGCTACATATTCGGCGGTTATACCTTGAGATGTTCTTAATTCTTTGATTCGTTGTGCAACGAGGAGATTAATTTCCATAATTATATAATTTTTTAGTAGTGAAAAACCCAATTTATAGTAGACGGTGCCATTTATTGTGCTGTAAATATTTATTTTGCGTTATGTAATTCTGTCATTTAGCATTAATTCTGATTATCAGAACAAATATAACGCAAATCGGAAATTTTTTAGTATATTTTTATTTCTAATCTCTTTGTTACACCGTTATATTTACATTACAATTGTAAAAATCGCTCGTGCTTCGGTTTAAAATGGACACCCGAGCAAACCAAAAACAGGAATACCGCCATGAATCCTGACTACAATGATATGCCAATCTCAGTCGTGAACAACATGCCAAAAAAGGGATTTTCCTTAACCCTGCTGCTTCACGTGTGTGATGAAGCTATTAAAAAGAGTGGGAGAATTGATTTAATTTTTTAGATATGTCAAATTTAAACTCATTACAGAATTGGAATACATTAATTGAAACAGAAAAAAAGCAAATTACTGGTGGTAAAGATGAACTTGGTTTTAGCTATCAGTACTATTGGACGTCTCTTGATGGTAGTGCTAGTTGTTTTGTGCAAGATAGCAGGGTATATGATTTTTGTAGAGTACAATAGGGAAAAATATATTTAATGAAATAGTAAAAAAATGTTTAAAATGAAAAATTTAAAGAGTTTAGAAGGTTTTGGTAAAAATCTAAGTGTCAACAATTTAGTGGACAAAGTTTTTATTTATGGAGGGTCTGCATCCCTGCAGTATTGGAGGACCGATATCGGTGAAGGTAAAAGTCAAACAGATAGTAAGCAATGGGATACTTGTTTCTAAAAATGGATTATGCAAAACAAATTTAATTAAAAATAAAAAATGTCACAAATCATTTTGTGACATTTTTTTTGTTTCCTACTAACTTCAAAAAAAACATTTTAAATGCTCATAATTATTAGCCAAGACTCAAGTGAGGTAACAACTAATGAAGTTATAGATTGGCTCAATTTCTATAATGTAAATTTTCGTAGAATTAATGGAATTGATATTGTCTTAAGAAATTTTATGTTACAAGAAATGATTCAAAATTCAAACGATATAAATGTAATCTGGTGTAGGAGAACTTTATCCTATGAAAATTTAAATAAATTACTATTAAATGATCGAAATCATTTTGATATAGACAATTATTTTAAAAAAGAAATTTTCACCTTAATTTTTTATTCTCTAGCACAATTGAAGATTAATTCAAAAACTGTAATTAACAAAAATTATTTTTTATTTCAAGAGAATAAACTTGAAGTCCTTAGCGCAGCAAGAAACGTCAATATAGATATTCCAGATTCTTACATTGTTAGCTCAAAGAAATACCTATCAGAGCTATTTCAGACAGGAAAAGAATTTATTACAAAAGGTATTTCTGGAGCCGAAACAATTTGTATCAACAATGAATATTTCTCATCCTACACAGTAGATATTAATGTTGACGATTTGAATTTTGTTAGTGGTACTTTTGTGCCATGTTTAGTTCAAGAAAAGCTTGATAAATTATACGAAATTAGGTCTTTTTACTTAAATATGCAATTCTATAGTATGGTTATTTTTTCTCAACAGGATGAACAAACCAAACTTGACTTTAGAGTGTATAACTTAAAAAAGATGAATAGGGTTGTACCTTATAAAATACCAAAGGATTTGGAATTTAAGCTTGCAAAATTGCTAAAAAAGCTAAAGTTTGAAACTGCATCTATTGACCTAATTAAAACAAAGGACAATAGATATGTTTTCCTTGAAATTAATCCCGATGGTCAATTTGGTATGGTTTCTAAACCATGTAATTATTTCTTAGAAAAGAAAATGGCGCAATATTTAACAGAAAAAATGAATAATCAATGATTAGAGTTAAGAGTAAATTTAGCTTATTTGAAAAAAGCAAGCTTAATCCGTTAATTAATAACATGTCATATGTAAATCCCGAAAATGGGCATAAGTTTGTCAGTAGAAATAATGCTTCAAGTAATTTTTATAATGTTACAAATCTACTAGATGAAGCATTTTATAAGAAGATATCAACAATCATGAAAAAAAAGTAAAATATAATAAATACTTAATGAGCGAGAATATTTATTTACTACTATTTGCAAATTGTTTTGTAGTAAAAGGAAAATCGAAATCTGTGATATTTGATTCACATTATAATAATTTATTTTCTATCCCAAATGACCTTTGTGATTTTATTGATACGTACAGTGGCAAGTTGATCTCTAATATTAAAAAAGATTTTAATATTAGAGATCAAGAAGTTATTGATGAATATATTTCCTTCCTAGATAGCAATGATTTGTTAAACAAGTATTGCACTTCTGATAATTCTGAACTATTCAATTTTTCAAGTATTGATTTGACTTGGGATTATCCTGCAAAAATTTCTAATGGAATACTAGAAATATCTGAACATTTTGATACTTCAGTATTACATAATATTATCAATCAATTGTCTGATATTGGATGTAAATTTGTTGAAGTCAGAATTTATGAATTAATTAAATATGATAAATTAATCGAAATCCTTAAATGCTTCAATAATTCTAGGATAAAAAGCATATTTTTGTATACAAGGTATAATGAATGTGTAAGTGATGAGGACTGGTCTAAATTGCTTAAAGAGTATGGTAGAATTTATGACTTAGTCATTCATGGCAGCCCGATTGATAAAGAAATAGATGATATTGGAGCGATTAAATTTAATTATATTTGTCAAAGCATTAATAACAAACATTGTGGAAACATTAAAGGTCTTTTCAATACTAATTTGGAATTCTTCACAGAATCATTACATTTTAATAATTGCCTGAACCGAAAAATCTCCATTGATACAAATGGCAACATCAAAAACTGCCCTTCTATGATGGATTCTTATGGTAATATCCGGGACACAACCTTAGCAGAAGCGATAGAAATACCAGAATTTAAAAAGTACTGGGATATCAATAAGGACAGGATTTACGTATGCAAGGATTGTGAATTTAGATATATTTGTACGGACTGTCGAGCATACATCGAAGAGCCAGAAGATATACTGAGCAAACCACTTAAGTGCGGATATAATCCCTACTCTGGAGAGTGGAGTGAGTGGAGTACCAATCCACTTAAGCAAAAAGCAATTGATTATTATGGTATGATCGATTATACTGAAGATTAGTGATTTAATTATTTTATAGTTTTAGGTTTTAATTTTGCAGTTAGGATAAATGATAAATTATGTATACAAAAATGTTGATTTTGATTCTTTATTTATTTTCTCTTTTTATTACTTCATGTCGGACTGTCCAAAAAGGTGAATTATCACATTCTTGTGTAAATGTCAATGATACTTTAGTTATAAGATTTCATGGTGTAGCAGATGCAGTCCGATTCAAAATGTGTGAGGGATTAGAGTTTATGTTACGCAAAGGGTCAGGAGGTCATTTTGAAGGTTCTTTTGCTTCTAAAGACTTAGATGATGCCATTTTTAGTTATGATATCATAGCCTACTCCCTAGATTCTGCTAAGAATTATGTCGATTTACATTACAGAAATAATCGTAATGGTGACAACTTGTTTATATATCATGGGAAAAACCGAAGTGCCCCTTTTCCCAACAGCAAGTTGATCAAAGGAAAGATCATTAGCAAAGATATCGCAAGCAAATATCTAGGAGAGACAAGAAAGGTATCCATCTATTATCCGCCTACATATGATCGGCATGTCCCTATCATTTATCTGACTGATGGCACCATCGTTGGTGATTATGCAGGATATATTGATACATTGATAGCCGATAAGATCATCAAGCCAGTCATTTTAGTAGGTATCCACTCGAGCGATGATCATCGATATGAGGAGTATGTAGAAGGATCTGATGATAATGCCTATTTCACTAAACACAGGGATTTCTTCATCGAAGATGTTTTGAAAAATAGTGAACTAGAAATTAAAGATTGGCGTGGTGATCGGTATATGTATGGCTTTTCAAATGGTGCTGCTTTTTGCATGTATATGGGGTTAAACTATCCATCTTTATTTAAAGAGGTTATTGCATTCTCGACGGCTGATTACATTTCGGAATATGTTAAGCCCATTGAATTTAAGTTCGAGAAATACCCTACATTCTATATGGGTGCGGGTAAATATGAAGAAGAGATTTATAAGGATAGTGAAGCTTTTTATGCAAAAATGGTGGATAAAGATGTCAAGGTGCGATTTAAGTCCTTTACTTCTGGGCACGATTTTAATGTATGGAAATATGAGTTCTTAGCTTATTTGCAAACGGAGTTGAAATACAAATAGATTTCCATTTTGACGGACGATACTGCTCTAATCGTTAAACATGTAATAACGAGTAGGCGCTTTAACTCTCGTTAGACCTGCTAATCAGAAAATCCCACACAGTCCCTTGAAAGTCTTTTTAACCCAAATATTAGGTTATTGGGCAAAAGAAATCAGTCGCTAACTTTAGTTTGAGATGTCACTTTTTCTTGGCTTTTGCCTTGTGCAGGCGGCAGATACTTTTTTGTTTTATCTCGGCATATTCCTTTGGAATGCAAACCCAGCAAAAAAGTATCCAAACGCGTGACGCTCCGCGTTAAAAGGCTTGCTCAAAAAAAATGATTGCGAGCCTTTTGGTTTATTCCTTTTTCCTGACCATGTGCGAGCTCGCATCACAATTCCAAATCTTTCACATAGAACGGCATGACATTGCTCATCGTATTATCCGTCAAGCCCTACGGTCTAGCAAAAATGCTCGTAATAGCACCGATTTGAAATTGCTATCATTTGTTTTTGAGCCACAGTGGCACAACATTTTCTGTTTCATACTGATTTATTTTATAAATCTTTCAGCATAATGACATGTTGAAAATGCTGCAGGCTAGCATCGCGGTGGTATTTAAAAAACCTCCGGTGATATTTAAAAAACCTTCGGTGGTATTTAAAAAACCTCCCGTGATATTTAAAAAACCTCCGGTGGTATTTAAAAAACCTCCGGTGATATTAAGAAAACCTCCGGTGATATTTAAAA
>JANMMV010000148.1:0-1857 GCA_031373565.1 Saprospiraceae bacterium | reverse complement strand
TGGCATTCTTTGCCATTTGCATTTGCAGTATGGATCGCCAAGCCTCATATCAGTCCTGCTATCATCGGCCATTTAAATGCAGCGCTCAAAAATGGCCTAGAGCATATTAAAGAGTTGGCAAACAATGATGAGGATTTGGCTGATTATTTTTATAAATACATTTCTTATAACTTGACGGAAGATAAACGGCGAGCTATTGATTTGTACTTGTCAGAAACCAAGAAATTCATGTAAGATATTGGACTCTTTAACCCAAATTTTATGTTATTGGGTTTAAGACTTCTAGATTCAGTCAATTGGATAATGTTGCGAATAAGATGCTACAATAAAAATGTAGAGCTGATAATAAGTTCTAATATCTACCTACTACACTATCCAACCGTATGCATATGCTAAAAAAGCAATATACGCTGTCACCAGAATAACTGTGATGATACCTAATACTTGGACAAATGATTTTAGATTGCGAAGGGCTTTTGTAAGATCATCGCTATCTCTAAATAAGATGGCATGATCTGTCCATCGGCTAAAATTAAATAATCTGTAAGCAGGATAAAATAGCAATAGCAAAAATCCTATCGTGGTGATATAGTAGTTATTTGTAGTTCCAGTAGGGTCTTCGATATCAAGCCACTCAGCATTATAGTAGCTGTAGATCACAATAGCTAATAAAACAGTCACGACAGCTGTCAAGGCAATGGATATAAATCTACCCCACGTAGAGATGTGGCGCAAGTATATTTTAGCTTCACGCTGTATCGTTAGTATTTTCTCAGTATTGAGTGAGTTCATTGACTCTGGGGGAAGATGTTCTGACACTAGATTATTACACAACAAGCTTTAGGCCTGAAAGATAAATCAAAGATAATAAAATTTTGCAAAGGAGCAATGTTGAAGAAGTAAAAAGCTTTTGGAAGCAAAATAAGTACCCGGAGCCGGAATCGAACCGGCACGACCCGCAAAGGTCACAGGATTTTAAGTCCTGCGTGTCTACCAGTTTCACCACCCGGGCATAGACTTATTATTCTTTTAAAAAAAAGTGAGCGAAAGACGGGATTCGAACCCGCGACCCCGACCTTGGCAAGGTCGTGCTCTACCAGCTGAGCTACTTTCGCGTTTAAAGGTGAAAGCTTTTCTTCAAAAGCGACGCAAAGATAGCTAATTCTATTCCATGTAGCCAAGTATTTTTAGCAAAAAAATATAAAAAATATTTTACAAACCTCCTCTTAGCACTTTTATCATTGTCCCAGATTGAACTATGTCACTGAGTTCCAAGCCATTGAGAACTGCCAATTCTTTGTGCTTTGCACTTGGCATCTTATTCTCTTTAAAATGTTGCTCTAGAGTCAAGGATTTCGTGACTGTTATCATTTTTAAGTAGGAAGCTTCTCTATTGATTTTCGCCTGGTCCGTCAGCACTTTAAAGCTTTTCATTGAAGATTGAAATGATGCAAAATAGAAATTAAAATCTTTTTTTGCACTCAAGCCATGTAGGACATACATCTTCTTGTTGTACTCTACAATATATGTCAAAACCTTTAAAACCTCACCTTGTGTGGTTGGTTGACCATTTGCATCTAGCGGAGCTACATCTGCTAAGATCGCTATTGCAGGAAGACCATTCACATTGATATTAGTAGATTCTAGAACGGTAAGTTTGTGCTCGTTGATTACGGCATTCTTAGCTTCTTCAAGGTTAGATGCAGCACTGAGTGTTAGTGTCATCATGGCTTTACCGTCTTCTGGTGCCATTTGGAACTGCTGTGGCGAATTTTGGGTTTTCCACCCTTGAGGTACATTAAATTGAAACTTGAGTTCTGGATGATAAAAAATGCTATTCTCAACAAAACCCTGCTT
>JANMMV010000199.1:0-1945 GCA_031373565.1 Saprospiraceae bacterium | reverse complement strand
ATTCATATAGTTGCATCAAAATGTGAGTATGGATAAGTTGTGGTTAAACGAGCGTATTCGACTTTGGTTGCGGGCATTTGTTCTCAGGGATATGGATGCCATGCACGCGCTAGGTGCATGGCATGGCTCTGGGAATGTAGGTGGAATATCCCGAACCAAAGCTCTCAATAAAGCTTGTTATTACTACAGAAAAGCTGCTGCAAATGGACATGCGGAATCTCAATATGACCTTGGCTTTATGATTATTGAAAGTGAGATTGTCGGATATGATTATTATGAAGGAATAAAGTTAATTAAAAAATCCGCAGAAGCAGGTTTTCTTCCTGCGGAGAAATTAATTGCAGATATTGTTCAGCATAACGTGAATGGGGGCTGAACCATTCGAGGCAGGTCTCGCGGATTCACATCGGCAAGGCGGCTCTCTCTCGGGCCATTCTCCCCACTTCAAAACTTCCTCCTTTCCCACCCGTTCTCAGCCAATCATAGTCCAGCCGATGATTCGCTCGTCACTACCAGGCGGACGCCGAGCCCGGAGCCGCTCGAAAAGCCGCCGCCCCAGACCGCGTGTGGCTGACTACACAAACAGGTGGTATGATCCATCCACAGGACGTTGGTCATCCAGGGATCCGATTGAGGAAGAGGGCGGGGTGAACCTATATGAGTTTGTTCATAACGCACCGTTAAATTACTTCGATGATCTCGGCAACACCCCGAAAGCGACCCAAAATGCACAGAGGGTGGCGAGGAATCAGGCGAACCAGCAAAATAGACGGGATAATCAGAACCGAGAATTCGAAAATGGAAATAATCGCAGCAAAGACCGCGATGTCGGTGGTGGAGGGGGTAAATGGAGCGATATTGGCAATGATATAGTTAATCCCCAATCGGGCCGTGGCATTATGCACAGCAGAATGCGAGTTCTGGCCAATGAAAGTTGCACACAAAAAATGAATGAACTAAAAGTTAAACCCGGATGTGGATGCTGCGCTGTGTTATTGCATGGAGCCAGAAGAGCACAGGGAATGGCTGACGGGTTAATGCACTGGAGCATTGCGTACGTGCGGCCTCATAAGAAACGATGCCACGAGGTGGAAGAAGAACAGTCCGCAATTAATGATACATATCATGGAGATTCATGGACTAATCACGATTCAGATAGATATAAAATCAATTTCTGATGAAATACGCCGTATTAAATAAATTATTATTTGCATTCCTTGTTTTTACGGCAAATGCCGAACTCGAATCCAAGTTGGATGAAGCTTTTGTAGGCTTTGAAAAACGTTCAATTATTAGAAACGATTCTAAATTATTTATTTACACCGCCCCGCCATCGTCAGTTTATGCAGATGGAGGAGCAAATATTTCAGGAGTGAAGTTAATCGCAAAAGGTAACACAATTGCATCTTTAAGCCCTGTAGTTAAAAAAAAAGGAGCGCCTGCCTTGGATGTGATTTACTCCAAAGTGCGCAAAGACGTCTCGTTGTCAAAAATTCTTACAGATAGCGCCTTCAATGATTTAGACTCCAATCAAATATACTACATTATTTTTTCATGGTGCCAAGCAGCCATAATATTTGGCAAAGGAGATGCAAATCTTGGCCTCACAATTGATCAAAAAACACGTATAAAGAAAGAGTGCGGAATTCAAGAAGTGCTGGATTTGATTAATTACGAAGAAATGCAAAATCATGATAATGCAAAAAAATTAAGTTTATTAATCAACATCCTAAAAAATCCTATGTGACTATAAATGGGGTCAGGCCTCTCGGGTTCACATCAAGACATGTTAGAGGCACCAGAATCCGCGCTGCGCCGGGTGTGGAGGGAGGGTGACTTGAGGGTCTTGGATTGGGGACGGGATGTTCCCGGGACGGTCTGGAACTGCAAGTTCCAGCCACAACTTGACAAGCGGGAGTTGATGAAACCGGTCTGACCGTGCAGC
>JANMMV010000112.1:0-2580 GCA_031373565.1 Saprospiraceae bacterium | reverse complement strand
ATCCGTAAGTCCATATTTTACAAGTGGATTACAAGGAGACAGAGAAAACAACAAACCTACAAAAGGGACTGGTAATCTAGGACTAGATGCGAAAGTAGCACTTTCATCTTCTATGAATCTAGATTTGACAGTCAATCCGGATTTTTCCAATGTAGATGTGGACGTTCAAGTGACAAATTTGACCAGATTTTCTATCTTTTTTCCTGAACGACGCGTATTCTTTTTGGAAAACGATGATCTGTTCTCATCTTTTGGGATTCCACCTTCCAGACCATTTTACTCTCGAAGAATAGGCTCAAAAAACGGAATTGCGGTGCCAATTCTTTTTGGTGCTAGATTGACGGGTAATCTTAACAAAAACTTGCGTGTCGGTGCCATGAGTATACAGACAGGTCGTAAAGATGAAAATGCAGGTGATAACTTCACTGCTATTACGTTGACGCAACGGGTATTAGAACGTTCCCAAATCAAAACATATGTGATCAATAGAACTGGTTTCCAAAACGAAGGTGAAAAAATAAATGACCCACAAGGTGCATATGGTCGTAATACTGGATTGGAGTTGAACTTTGTTAATAAGAAAGGTACAATCAATGGATGGGCAAATGGACATATTTCGTTCAAGCCTGATATTACTAAAAATACAACGTCAGTCAATACGGGTGGCGGCTATTTTGGCCAAAATTTTACCAGTTTTGTGGACTATTTTGCCATAGGAAAGAACTACTACGCTGATGCAGGGTTTGTGAATCGTATCGAAAACTATGATGCACTTAGAGATACGATTTTTCGAAGGGGAACAAAGGGTTTTTACAACGAGACTTCTTATACATGGAGAAAATTTGATAAGTTATTCAACACTATAGAATTGGAATCAGAGAATTTTTACTCTCTTGACGATACCAATAAATTTAATGAGTATAGCACGAATTTAGGATTGAATTTTGGTTTTAAGAACGCTGCTTTTGTTGGTTTTGGTTATTCTATCAATCAGCTCAATTTATTATATCCATTCTCTTTTGTAGATGATGTTGCAGCCAAACCACTGGAAGCTGGAAGATACGATTTCAACTTTACGGAAGTAGAATTTTCGACTGACCAAAGAAAGAACCTGATTCTAGGCGGGGGCTTAAGTTTTGGAAAATATTACAGTGCTGATTTTAGGAAATATAGGACATCACTAACTGTTCGAAAACAGCCTAAATACTCGCTAGGTGTGATGGCCGAATGGAATAAACTTAAGTTTCCTGAGGGATATGGAGAGCAAGATATATTTCTATTGGCACCACAGATTGAAATCAATTTTTCTAATAAGATTTTTTGGACGAGCTTTCTACAATGGAATTCACAATCTAATAATTTCAATATCAACAGTAGACTACAGTATAGATATAGGCCTATGAGTGATATGTTTCTTGTGTATTCTGACAACTATTTTACCGATTCACTTCTAAAGAACAAAAATAGGGGTGTGGTTTTCAAAGCTAATTATTGGCTAAATATTTAAACGTACTTTATGAAATACATAGACGAATCCATTATTAACACCACACTTGAATCTTATGATAGCGATGAGATCTATCTCACTGATTTTAAGGAGATGCTCACGACCGAATATGATCTCAACATCTATCTAGATGCGAACAATTACAGTTTATTATCAGAAGAAGAGCTTGCCCTGCTAGAATACCTGACCTGTATTATCTATAATAGTGTGAAACGTGGCTTAGGTGGAAAGCCGATGATATTGGGCCAAGTTTTAGAAAAGTACGAAGAAGCAAACTGGGAAGTATTTAACAGTGCTGCGCAAAAGAACTTTAGTAAGATATTGGATAGATTCTTTGATGGATATCCACAGGAAGATTTATTGGCATTAGTGGAAGACGCTATCGTTAGCGATGATGATACACCCGTAACTATCGTAGGAGCAGAGATTATCGTCGTCACTTGTAAGAGTATTATTGATACTTTGAACGAGTTGAATTAACCGTTGCGGAAAAATTTAAATAAAAAAGGGCAAACGTCGATGTCTGCCCTTTTCTGAAGTCGACTAAAATCTCATTCTTAGGTTCGATCTTCAGTCGCTTTGACTAGCGATTATATATGATTACTACTTGATAGCGTACGACACTTGAAACATTAATGCATTAGGTGTTTGACGAAGCGTGGATTTTCTAGTACCATTATAGATATGGTCACCAATAGTGCGGAAAGCCCTATCATATTTTAATTCAAAACAAGCAGCTCCTATTTTGTATCCTACTAGTCCACTAAATCCGTAACTAACCTTGCGAAGTATTTGATTGTAATTTTGAAGTGTGATCATTTCGGACTCGTGGCCCGCTAAAATGTGTACAACTGGCCCTACACCGAATCTGAATCCATTATCAGTGATACCACCCATCATTTGAAGGTCTACGTATGAAAATCTTTCATTTCTTGTTTCTATCTGGCCGTTTCCGTCGACATAAGATTTTACATCGTATGACATTCCGTAGGTAGAGTACATCGCCGTAGCTTCGCTGTACAACCAGCCAAATCTTTTACTAGCAAACCCACCCAAAGACCATTGCGGTGTAG
>JANMMV010000109.1:0-1753 GCA_031373565.1 Saprospiraceae bacterium | reverse complement strand
TTTAAATCCTGGGGTTAATCTTATTTGACTTCCAGGATTAATATTATAAATCATATTTGCACCTGGTTCTTTGACGTTTTGGGTCGACACAATTGATGATGTGGCCACTTTATATTGATGACCTATTGGAACACCTGAGAGTGTCAGTGTAGTAGGACAATCTGTTGAATATTGTTGCGTAAACCATATCCCACGACCAAAAGTGGATATCCACACTTCCGGAGTAAGCGGGCTGTGTTCTGGAGGATTAAGTGGATTTGGGACTGGCCATAATTCGATTTCAGTAACTGGGGTTGGTGGTAAGCCATTTGAAAAAGGTTCCCAGTAATCAATATTATTTTGTTTGTAATAAACGCCTATAGATGTACCGATATATACACCACCACCACCATCAACTTTGATAGAAAATATTGGTATATTTGGCAGATTAAAGGTCCAGTTTTCCCATGTGGTCCCATCATTTAAAGTTCTGAAAACCTTGGCATCAGCTTTACTTCCAGCTACACTTACATAGGCTTCAGATTCATTTAATGTATTGACATCTATATCTGTAATTTTCAGAGTGGTAACCCAACCTGCTGCCACTAAATTTGCCGTTAGATTTATTGGATTTGTATAATCAGAAAGCACTATTTTTGTCATTTGAGCAGTTCCTGCGGCATAAAGAATATCAGCATTTGATTGACAAGTAGATATACACCAATTTCCCCTAACATTAATATCGATCCACTCTTCACCCCCGTCTACACTTCTGTACACAAAACTTTCATATCCAGCATAAATTACTTCTTCGTCCGTAGGACTCATGGCCAAATTACCAAAAAATTCTTTTTTTGTTACATTAGTCGGTGGTGTGATATTGCAAACATCAGGAAAACAATCTTCATATATTTTTTCATTTACTGTAAAATATATGTTATTTTGCTCACCATTTTGGACTAAAGTTCCTCTATCTGTCATGACATCGTATCCGTCTCCAGCTCTGTATTGACTATATTCATTTGTAGGCCATATTTGTTGCAGGATTCCATTATCCTGTGTTCCTCCCCAAATGTATCCTTCATGAGATCCAGTTTCGTCATCATTTTCCCTTTCAAAATGATAAAACTGAGTAATTGATAGCCCATTACTAAGAAAATCCCAATCATCACCATCATCCGTACTTTTATAAATTCCACCATCATTACCAAGATAGAGAGTGCCATTGGGGTGATATATAAGGTGATGTTGATCGGGATGAATAAAGTCTCCTCCTAAATATGATGATCCATATTCCGTTTCCTGATTCCAATCAAATCCACCATTATTACTAGACCATACGCAAAGACCGCCGACGACTATGACATCCTGGTTAATTGGGCTTATGGTTATCGTATTATTGTAGTTGATTTGAGAACTTAAATTGTCGCCTTGCAGATTGTAACAATTAAAAAGATTTGAATTATTGTCATTGTATCTATTAGTAAAATTGAGCCCGCTGTTATCAGATACAAAAACACCAATTAGATCTCCTGCAGCGTCAACATGTTTGCCAGCCAACAAAGCCACTCTGTTACTGTTTGCAGGAGTTACTGCTATAGAGATTCGAGATGAATTAGATATACCCGGTATAGATATCTGAGCCCATGTATCGCCATTATTAGTAGACCTCCAGAATGCATTATCACTTGTCGCATACATCGTATTATGATCGCCAGGCTTGAATTTGATATCCCAGAAGTCTCCAACAATTTTCTGCACCCACGATTCACCC
>JANMMV010000108.1:0-2283 GCA_031373565.1 Saprospiraceae bacterium | reverse complement strand
TGCCACTAAATCGACTGTCCATGTATAAGTGATACTGATTGAAGTTGCTGTATTGCTACATCCATCTGTATAATTTGCTGTCCAGGTTTGTGAGTATGCGCAATTTGTATTCGTAATGCCTGTTGTTGTGCCACTACTTTTGATAATTGTCCATCCCGCGGATTGCGATACTTGATGTACGACAGCTGCAATACTGTTATTTCTAAAATCAGTGGTCATCACGCTTGATTTTTTATAAAAATTGCGCAAGACCCAACCCGAGATACCATTTATCTCCATGCTCTCAGGGGTCAAGCCATCTCTGAATTTTTTAGCATTCTTCGTTGAAAAGCGTATCCAATCACTTAATTCCGCTTGAGCAGCATCCCTATGTATTTGCAGTTTATTCGCTTCAATGGTTTGCTCATTTATTATTTTAAATTCCTTTGAAGTATTTGGAATAAAATCGATATGATCAGGTTCACCGCCAAATAAGTACTTCCGGTCTTCCACCGTTAATGGAATATTTTGATAATTTGACCTTACAGTACGCCTATTTTCTATTTTTTCAATTGAACTTTTGTACTCTTTTTCAATAGACATTTTAAACAATCTAACGTCCATCACATGTTCATCTTGATTACTTTTGGCAAGCATCTCGAATAGCACATCATATCCTAAAATATGAGCAGCATATTCAAGATTTTGTAAGAATGCGCCTATGGATAAAACGGTTTCTCTTTGGGTGGGATCTACGGCGGGCAACCATTTTGAAGCATCGTTACCAACTATCCAATGATAAGGCTCCACATATTTAATATACCAAGGTTGTGTATTATGTCCGCTCGGAGCGAGTGAAGCCAAATGCAATATCTCTCGTTCATCTGGCTGAAATAACACTTTACTATTTTGCTGCATCTCATCCGTACCAGATATGTTCATGTGATCGATCATATCATCGTAACTGAAACCAGCGGTAGCGATAGCCACTCCTGAAATTGATAAAAACTGTCTTCTTAGCATACCCTATACATATATTTCAAAATATTTTTTGCCCAGCAAAAGTCATGAAATTGTTTTAAGCTATGTTACACTATTAAAGATAGAAATTGCGATATCCACTTATTCTGGTTGTCGTGGAAGGGTCAACATTGTATATTGAAGATCTGATCAGTATCACTGGTCCTGAAAGGTAACAGCGATACGAATCCTATGACATGCTGTTAAATCTTAAACGATGCACAAACCTATATTTGACTAAAATCTTACTCCTCCAACTAACGAGATGATAGTCATCTTCGAATCTGGTTTCTCAAAATAACTACCTAGCAGTGGATATTGATAATCAAAATCAAATTCAAACATACCAAAAGTAACACCTAAGCCAGAAGCTACACCAGCAAAAGAATCATTTATCTTTTCATATCCAGGTTCAAAACCAGACGGTGGAACCTTGACATTAAAGTTTATACAAGCTAATACCTTAGATCTTAAGGTAAGATTTTCTGCTATCTGCCATATGCTAAACCCCATACCAAACCTTCCGACTATATATCCCCAGTCATGTTTGCCAAATGGGTTACGCGATGCACTTGCCTTAATATTTGTACTGTGATAATGGCCGCCCATTATAAAATATAGGTCACCTTCAAGTAGTCTTGCATCAGCACCTACTGTCCAGCCATAGTGACCTTGCCCATCTGGTGTAATATTTTTGTCCTTTGAAAAAGCAGAACTATAACCTGTTTGTACCACCAATCCTTGAAACTGTGCCGCTACTTGGTAAGAGACTGTTGATAAGAATAGTAATACCAAAGAGAAATTTTTTAAATTATTCATGTTATTAATTTTTTAAATAAAGAATATTGAAGCCGTCAATCATCTGATTTTATATTTGTAAAATGATGATGTTGGTAGCAAAACAAAAGTCGCCTTATCTCTAAGATAAAGCCTTACAGCATTACTTAAATGAATTGCATCATTACGTATCCGTTTCCATGTTTAATAAAAAGATTCAACATTAATGTGAGTTATGGCTTTACAATTATGTTTTTCCTATTTAGTCTTAAAGAAACCTTCCTTCTTCATTTTCTTATACACGACTTCCACTATTTCTTCAGTCATTTTCTTCACACCTTTAGGGTCAGTAGTTTCCGTAAGGCCAGTCCATATGATTTTATCATCGATAATTGAATATACATTGATTTCCACGGTATATGTTTTTGTTGTCGTATAGTAGCCAGGACTTGAGTAGTAATTGTAGCTCCGATGGTAATAACCACTAAATCTTCTATAATGATTTGG
>JANMMV010000104.1:0-1731 GCA_031373565.1 Saprospiraceae bacterium | reverse complement strand
ATTTAACCTAAGTAACCCATGAGAAACTTCAAATCCATTGATGCTAATATTCAATTTAGTAGACGTATATGCGATTAGATTCATTATATTCACAATTACAATCACTGGCCTTTTTTAACTGGTTTAAAATTTTTCTGGTTTTATGGGTTTGTGATGGTAAATGTTTTTTTATATCATGTTTGAAATCATCAAACTCAGATGCCTCAAATCCAGATATTTTGTAAAATTTATTATCGATAGAGTTATACACAATTAAAAATACACATCCAACACTATAGTGTTCATAATCTATTTTACCATTAGAATAATCGTGGTAATATTTTTGCCCATGATTAATAAAAATATATAAAACATCTAGCTGATTTTCCGCATAATAAACTTCAGTTTTTTGTGTAAGCACATCTGCTACTACAATGTTACTATTCATAACTCCTGATTTTTCAGTTGTTAATAATTTTGCTCTACTGAGAATGCTTTGTGTGTCTATCTTTGCTGAAACTATATCGTTCTCTGATAATATACTAAGAGTCGCCTTTATGCTATCAAACTTAAAATATTTCTTCGTGTTATATGTTTGTCCTGAAGAAATATTTATACTGAAGATTAATGCTAAAATTATATTAATTGTGATGTATTTATTCATAATCAATTTTATTTAAATTCAGTTTAATTTCCTAATCCATATTTCTCTGCATTTTGACCACTTTTATCATCAGCATTATGCCCTCCGTTATAATCTCGACCATCTTTTTTGAGTTGTGTGATATATTCTATTTACTCCTCTGAGTTTTTAATAAAGTATAAGAAGTGACCACCTTCATGATTTTCTATATCCTGACCATATTTCATTTCAAAGTTGAATCTGTCTGATTCATCTATTTCAAAGGTAATTGCTATTTTATTTACCCCATAAATACCTTTCGGCCTTACCCCACCATTTTCATCGGTTGAAACTCTTGGAGTTTCATTATAGCCCGCAATAGCATCATTTGGAATTACATTTGGTTGAGAATCAAATAGATTTTCAACTTTAATAATCATATCAACTTCTTCTCCTAGATGGTTAGTTGCAGAATTAAATTCATTAAATTTTTCAGGGCTTCTTTCTTGCCATTCACTGATTATTTCATTAACAATTATTTCTTTTACTTTAAGTTCATTCAAAGTTCTTAATTCTGATTTATACTCAGCTTCTATACCTTTGATATATTTCCATTGTTCTTTTGTGCCACTAAATTCCTTTTTCTTTTCAATAGAACCATATAGACAAGCATAATTATCTAATTCAGCTTCAATAGGTAATAAATTATTTTGTGCTCTTTGAACAGCATCAGTGTAAAAGTTTACTACTTTATTGCCATCAATATCCAAATGGCTTATTGGGTTGTTTACTGCAAAAACATATGGGCTAGTGCTTTTGTAATTTTCAGTTAGTTTATCAATTGAGTACCACCTTCCCAATCTTGAGTCATAAACCCTTGCACCAAAATCCAAAGCATTATCTTTTCCTACAATCTCATCATCACCTTCTTTCCCATTAAACCCATACCTATACTCACTTCCAGCCTCCCAACTTCTCCCAAAGGTTATCATCCCGAACGGATCATAATCCTGAGCAGCTAAAACATCAGGTTCATAGTAAAGCACATTGCCCGAAGTCCCATTTTGAAACATAAATCTTCTATCAGTTAATACTACCATTACATTACCCAAGTGATTGGTTAACTCATA
>JANMMV010000091.1:0-4403 GCA_031373565.1 Saprospiraceae bacterium | reverse complement strand
TAGGTGATCGCGTTACCCACGATGGTAGTCCTGCCGAAGCTTGATAAAAATTTGCAACTGCGATCCTTTATTTTATGAACTTATAATTCATTGACGCCCAATTAATATAAATAACCAACAATATTGTCCAGTTCATCTGTTCTTCAATTTATGGTACAGCCGTCGCAATACTTGGACGTAGGTGGTTTCCTGCGTTTCGCATTAAAAATGCTTAAACAATCCCGTCGCAGTTGCAGAACTTGTGATACCTTAGCGTTATTGCAACGATCAGGTCTAGCAATAATGCTCGTAATAGCAACGATTTGAAATTGCTATCACTTGTTTTTGAGCCACAGTACCAGATTTTCTATTTCATATTGCTTCTTTTTAAAAAAGTAATAATCCAAAACTATTCAAGTTAGATGGAAACCCGCATTAGAAATGCACCCCGTATCTTGATAAGCAACGGGGTGAACTATAAGAAAATCTTAATTCATATTTGCCATCGTTCTTACTTCGACAAGCTCGGTACGACGCAATTTTATATCCTCGATGTCATACAACAAATAATTGTGACGAACCCTAGATTCTTTACGTTTAGGTAAAATCCAAAAATGATACTTCGCGTATCATTTTTATACTTATTTCATGATCAATATCAACTATTTTGTCATATTTTCTTTCTAAGGAATTCCAATGCTGAATTTGGGATATAAAAGTAAAGCCGCTGAAAACTCAGCGGCTTTGCTTTTATATCCTACTTTTAAGCGATTCTACCAGTAGCGATCATGTTTGATCGTTGATAGAACTGTGACCGTATTTTTACTTCGAAAACACCCTTACATAATCCACAATCATGCTCTGCGGCATGGCGGTAGTTGCATCTGGATTACCCGGGTATTCACCACCTACAGCTACGTTAAAAATAAAGAAGAAATTCTTATTAAACGGATACGGGAACATACCCGTAGTCGTCGGTGTAACGGTGTAAAATAATTCATCATCAACAAGAAATTCTATCTTATCTGCTTCCCATAGTAAAGTGAATACATGAAATTCATCTTGAAAATTTTTGTTACCACTGAGGTATTTAGGTTGCCCTCTATATTGATGTGTATCATTGTTATTACCGAAATGGACAGTGCCGTCTATTTTGTTAGGGATGTCACCACGGAGCTCCATGATGTCAATCTCACCGCATGAGGGCCAAGAAACAGCATCTATATTGGTCCCTAGCATCCATAAAGCTGGCCAAACACCTTGACCTTTAGGTAGTGCTGCTCTGATGTCAACTCGTCCAAACTTGAAAAATTTTTTACCCTTGGTTACTAACCTAGAAGAAGTATATTGTCGGCCGCCGAAATTTTGCTTTTTTGCAGTAATGATTAGATTACCATTATTGACCACTGTATTTTCTTTGCGGTAAAATTGCAATTCTTTGTTTCCCCACCCGCAATTAGCTGGACATCCGTCACCCAGATCATAGGACCACCATGCTGCATTAAGGCTATCCCCTGCAAATTCATCTTCCCACGTAAGGCTATATCCTGCGTATACCCTAGGTGTTGTATAGCCTGTAGTTGGTATGATCAATCCTTGAGTATTGTCATCATCGTCTTTAATTTCGATCGTGATAAGATCTTTCAATATAGTTGCGTTTTTTGGATTGTAGAATTTTATTTGAAAACTCTCTTTTAACTCATTTACTTCATCGCCAATGACTTTGATAGTAATGGCTTTTGAAGTTTCCCCACTTCTAAATAATAATGGACTTGGAGTGACAACTTCATAATCAGTTGCGCCTGCAGTAAGGCCAACAGCCGCAAAATCAACCAAAACGTTAGTTGTGTTATCACCTGTTAGCGTAATAGGCAGCTCAATGACTTGCAAAAAATCGTCTTCACTAATGGATAGATCAGATGCTGTCAGAACAGGTAGGTTTAGTGATGGTGCAACGCCATCGTCCTCTGTACCGCAACTCATGATGACACCTAGAATTGATAAAGCAAGTATGAATTTATATTTTATAGTCTGCATGATGTTTCTTTTTAATAGTGTTTTATCTCTTGGATGATACAATAATTATTAATTCTTTTTCTCAAATGTTAACTCAAACCATCCTTCTGCAGCTGGTGTTCCATCTTTCGCCCGTAGTCTTGTCCTGATTACAAGCTCTGTTTCAGTAAGTTTGATTACATCCATAACATTATCTGAATCCCATGTACCCATAAATTGATCGTTGGGTATGATGATCTGATCACGGCTATTTATGCCAGTTCCTTCTTGGAAAATAAACTCGCTTTTGCCACCATCATAAGGTTTGACTTTATAGCCATCCCAAGGATCCACAGAACCCCCATTATTTTTATTTTGATAGACGAAACCATCAAATGAGAAGCAAAATCCATCATCATATTGCGCATCTTGTAATCCGTTAACAGGAGATTTATACCAAGAAAAATCACCATACGTTGGACCAACTTTGACGGCCTCTGCCTTACGGCTCATTGTCCAACATTTACCCGCAGGCAAGCATTCTCCAGTGAGCAATGAAAGTTTTGGGCTACATGATGCGACAGCATTTTGGTCAACTTTTACTTTTGTCGAAACAGAAGAAGTACCGCTTCCATCTGATTTAGAAACGTGTAGCGTAATATTGTATTCTCCTAATTTACTGTAAAACACTGTATCAGAAACCTTGGTAGAAGACACGGGCGCACCCTTGTCAAAATCCCACAGCCTCACATAGTTGTCATTTGATAAATCTTTGACGACAAACCTGTTTCCATCATTAGGTAAGGGGGTAACAGATATTTGCGGTTTTGCAACGGTAACATCCAAGCTAAAGTTTTCCTCTCGATCTGGCGCACAAGCCAATATAGAGATCATAAAGATTGAAAAAAATATATGTTTCATTTTTTGTGATATTTGCGTTATTTGGTGAATTTTTTAATAACTGGTCGATTTGTTCTATTTGCTCGATTTGTTTTATTTGATAATTTGTTAGCTTCGGTCTATATTTATATTCATTCTCACACTAACACATTCATTCTTGCATTCAAGCTTCCGAGCATTCTTAATAACCATTGTTCTGTGTCAGTGCTCCGCCTGTGGCTAATATCTGAGACTGTGGTATTGGGAACAACTCATGAACACCTGCACGGAATCCATACTTACCCATCACTTCTGCTGCTTTTCCAGTTCTAACTAGATCAAAAAATCTGTGCGCTTCAAGACCTAATTCTATTCTACGTTCTCGATAAATTGCCGTAAGAAGCGCTTCACCTGATGCATTGATATTAGGAATTTTTACTCGGGCTCTCACGCTATTTAGAGAAGATTTGGCACTAGTTTCATCGCCGGTGAAATAAGAAGCTTCTGCATGCATCAATAAGACGTCTGCATATCTTATCACTCTATCATTACTACCACCATTAGGGTTCGGATCACCAAAAGGTGCATCTTCACTCTTGTTGTTGAAATATTTTTTAGAATAATAAAGATTTGAAAATCCACCAGTTGCTTCTAAAGTAAATTTACCCCTGTCGCCCATATTATCGCCGACTCTAAAAACGGTTGATTTTAATCTAGGGTCTTCAAATCCTTCATTGAAAAACTCTTGTACAAAGTCTTCAGTCGGTATATTGAAACCATAGCCAGCAAATTGTCCACGAGCGCGTGTAAATACATTGGTAAAACTACCTTCATTTGCATTGTTTTTACCCCAGTTGCCACCCGACGCATTCATGTATTGGATTTCAAATACTGATTCTTCGTTGTTTTCACCATCGAGCGTAAAAATATCGGCATAATCTGCAACTAATCGATATTCGTTGGATGATATTATTTTTTCAGCGGTTGATTTAGCTTCTGCATACTTTTTGCGCCAAAGATAAGTTTTAGTCAATAAAGCCTGCGCAGTGCCTTTTGTGATCCTTCCAAGATCAGCTACCCCGTACGCACTTCGTAAAGGCAAATTATTTGCAGCAGCTGTCAAATCTGCTTCTATCAAATCCCAAACTTTTTCTTTCGGTGATCTAGGCATGCTGTATTCTGAAGGCGCAAGGACGTGATCTGCTAATGGAACGTCGCCAAACATAATTACCAAATTGTAGAAATTCCATGCTCTGATGAACTTAGCTTCAGCTATAATTCGAGCCTTGATTTTTTCATCCATAATGATAGGTGGTACTTTCTCAAGTACTACATTAGCACGATAGATTCCTTCGTAATTGGCTCCCCATTCGCTATCCAGCATATCCGTATTTGAGTTACCTTTGAAAGACTCCAATTGAAGTAAATCATTATTATCGTTATCGCCAGAGCCACCTTTGGATGAGTCGTCAGACATTATATCACCCCACAGCCATCTAAAATGTCCTGCGGGAGAAAGCTGAAATTGTAAGGTCGCATACGCAGCATTA
>JANMMV010000066.1:0-1588 GCA_031373565.1 Saprospiraceae bacterium | reverse complement strand
TTTACATTGGTTCTGTAGCCATATTTGCCAGTAAGTAAACTGGCTCTAGTAGGCGAGCAGACAGGATTTGACCAGAAATTATTGAATGTTAAACCTTTTGATCTAAAGGCATCAATATTGGGTGTATTTGGTTTGATGCTTCCTTCAGAGTATCCCTTAATGGCATCTTTACCCAAGTCATCTGCAATTATGAGTAAAATATTTGGAGAAGAATTTCCAGTTGAAGTATCAACATCAGTGTCTATTTTGCAAGATGTACATAGTAAACCAAAAAGTGCTATGCCAAGTATTAGCTTATTTTTGACCATGATTATTTATGTTCTTAAATTGTTATTTTATAGGAGTTCCTTTATAACAGCCTATGTTATATGGAAAATCATAAGTCCAATGATAATGATAAATATTTACCATCTTGCCGTCCCACATCACAGCGTGTTTATGACCATGACATTCATCGAGGTCTTTTGAAGAAAGCAATTCACCTTTTTCTCCATAAGGGCCAAAAATACCAAAACCGTCCAACATGTATCCCATCAAAGCGGAATGACCTGTAGAATGAGTGTGTATGTGATCTTGTAAATCTTCTGAAGGAAAATGGTAATGATACCTTGATGTCCCATCGGTGTGTCCACCGAATCTATCGAGCATTTCATGCGCTGCCGCATCGTTGCCCAAAGTGGATGCTCCATGATAAATGGCGCTTCCTGTAAGTGAATAACCTGCCGGACCAAACCCAACACAACTTTTTGAAGCCGCTTCTTGTGGAATAGCTGGATAAATTACGCTTAATGGTTGAGGAGATATAATATTAGGATTACGATCGTATAAATACGGAATAGTACCCGGAGTAATTGGGAAAATACCTGTAGGGTGATTCGGCAAACCATTACCCGATAAAATACGGTTACCTTTATCATCGAGTGTAACAATAAATTCTCCATTCCAAATGATATCCCCTCCTACTTGTGGCTTTCTAGTATAATCCCATGTGCCATCAGCATTCGTCCAATCTTTTGCATTATTGGCACCTGCACCATTTGCAGGAAGTCCACATAGCCATAATGAAAGAGAATCGGGACTCGTGCCGCCTTGATTTCTAATAATAATTTTGCTTGTGCCAGTTCCGCCTAATGGCAGTTTTGTTAAGTCAGCTTTTTCAGGAATTGTATTTTTATCGGTATCAGACTTTTCGCAACTGATCATAGCAATTGATACAAATATTAAACAAATAATACTTGCGTTTACTGCATTTCTGAATTTTGTTTTCATTGTTTATGATTTAAAATGTTAACATGATTTTCAAATTACAATAGAGATTTATCTCTTTACTTTTTTTTGGCTCAAATTGAAATAGTGTAGGCTTATACTTTTTCAACCTGGTTCTCGATCGTTTTACTTTATGCTGACTATGTTTTTTATTATTAAATTTCCAGCCTGATTATTGACAATAGATTTAAGATTTCCAGCCAATTCGCAAGATGATAATGTTAAGTTACCTTCATTTCTTAAAATTGGCTTAGAAGTTGAATTATTGTAATGGTTAAGTTTGATGTTATGTACATATACATTGACATTTGAAGCAATATTT
>JANMMV010000058.1:0-6296 GCA_031373565.1 Saprospiraceae bacterium | reverse complement strand
GCTCGTAAGTATGCACGCCATGAGATTGTAGTTTATAGGATGGATTTAATATATTTTGCAATTGTACATCCTTTTCAGATTGATAGGTTCTAGAAAAATCTTGATATAAAAATAGTGCGTAATCTGTATACTTTCTATCACCCGATATTTGATACATTTTATCTAAAACGTCGGTAAAAGTTAGGCCATGAGAGACACCACCATTGAATTTTGTTCCAGATGAGTACGGACTTGAAGCATTTACTGGATAATTTTGAAGTACGTTATCTACTGCTTTCACAATTGCTTGCCAAACATGTTCATCTTTGGTTGCCTCATAATAAGCTATCAATCCACGATACAAAGTAGCTTTTGACCATAATTCACCATTTTCTGATTTGAAATGATAACGCAATTCTTTGTCATAAATTCCCAAATAACCATCATCATCTTGAGTAGACAAAATCCGTTTTACATACTGATGAACTTTTTCTATTCCTGCTTTATCATCCACCAAAAACACATTGCGAATATAGCCATCCCACCAATTGGATTGGGTTTCTGAGTTCCACCATTTGTATTGGTCGCTGCCCTCTGCATCTCCTGATTTTAGGTTACCCAAATCTTTTTCGACACTATTTTTATGAAGTCGTTCTGCGCCATAAATGGGATCATTTATTAAATCAGGTACAAGTTTATCCAGATTGCCAACAAAACCATTTATATCTTTTTGCATTTGGGTTTTTAACCAACCTGATGGTTTTACGCTCCCGAAAGGTAAGGGTTGGAATCTTTCTTGTGCTGTTATCACTAATGATGAAAATAATAAAATAGTAAAAAATATTTTGCGCATAAATTATTGTTTTGTCATTTTAAAAATCAATTCTCCGCCATTCATAATTTCTTCGTAAGTAATATATGGTCTTTCAAGTTTGTTTCCATCAAGAAACGGCCATTCCGTATACTTATTGATTTCCGAAAAATCACTACTTTTAACAATGAATTTTTTTTCGTTATTTAAGTTAATGATGGCTTTCTTCACTTGTGGCGAACCAAAAACAAATGCACCATTACTCGAATTTATTGGATAGAATCCTAATGTGGATAGAATGTACCAAGCACTCATCTGGCCGCAATCATCATTGCCAATCATGCCGTCAGCAGTGTTGTTGTGGAATTCATTTATTACTTTTTGTATGTATTTTTGACCTGTTTTTGGTTCGTCGGAATAGGCATATAAATACAGAATATGGTGACTGGGTTCATTGCCATGAGCATATTGACCGATCATGGCTTCTTGTCCTAAAAACTTATTCGGATGAAGCGCTTCTGTAGAAAAGAAAGTGTTTAATTGTTTTGTAAAATTTGCTTTTCCTCCCAATAGATCAATTACGCCTGGCATATCATATTGGGTTGGTGTCCAAAAATATTGCCATGCATTGGCTTCTGTGTAGTCACCTGGATTATTCATTGGAGAAGTAGCGGTTAATGGATCGAAAGGAGTTCTGAAGTTCCCTTCGCTATCTTTTCCTCGAAATAGTTTGGTCTCTGGGTCAAAAAGATTTTTGTAATAATTAGCTCTTTTTTCAAACTGCGTTTGAATTATTTTATCGTTCAAATTTTTGGCCATTTTTGCGACACAATAATCATCAAAACCACTTTCCAAGGTACGAGATACTGCTTCATTATCTAGCTTATCGAAAGGATAATAGCCATATTGATTGTACAATACCCAATCTGAATTTATATGGCTTTTGGTCGAGGTTTCCACCATCGCTTTTAATGCTTCGTTAGCATCAAAACCTTTAAATCCATTCTGGTAAGCGGATAAAATCATAGGAACAGCGTGATTACCAATCATGCAGTAATTATCTTGTCCCCATGCCGTCCATATAGGCAAAAAACCTGCTGCTTTGTGATGCAATAGCATGGTACGGACTACTCCATCTATTTTTTCAGGTGCTATAATTTGAAGTAAAGGAAATGCGCCTCTATAAATATCCCAAATGGATAAAGTAGAATAATATTCATTATTAGGGGCAATTCCAATTCTATCATCTGCACCGCGGTACTTCCCATCAATATCTGCAATATTGGAAGGTTGTAGAAATAAATGGTATAAAGCCGTGTAGAAAATTTCCTTTTGTTTTTGTGGGGCTTCTATCTCAATTCGATTCAAATAGTCATTCCAAACTTTTTCGGCATGTTGTTTTACTGTGTCAAATTTCCAATGTGGTATTTCTGATATCAAATTTAGTTTTGCACCAGCTACGCTGACGGTGGACAATGCAATTTTTACTTGTAAGATATGATTTTTGGGCAATAGAAAATCCAAAATATATTTTGGTGCATTTTGCTTTTTCTCTTTAGGCAACTCTTTCGATGCCATAAATGGCGTTTGAAACTGTATGGTGAAGAAATATTTTTTGGTTACCCAAGCTTTGGTTTTGCAGTATCCCGAAATGGTGGTTGCATCTTCGATTTTTATGTCACTTTCTAGTACCAAACTGTCATTTATAAATTGAATCCCGTGCTGGAAATCCAGCAATAGCTTTGCGTTTTGGTCAGGATAAGTATACTTGTGAAAAGCTACCCTCTCCGAACAAGTGAGCTCTACTTTGATGTCGTCTTTTTTTGTTAGTGTGTAATAGCCTACCGTTGCTTTTTCTGTGTTTTTAAAGTAGCTGTTCTTTACATTAGTCTTTTTTTCATGGAAAGGCAGCAAAAGGATGTTGCCCATTTCACCAATGCCTGTTCCGCTGAATCGAGTTTGTGAAAATCCTAAAAGGAAGGTGTCTTTGTATTGATAACCACTTGTGTGGCTCCATCCTTCTTTGGTATTGTCAGGACCAGGTTGCACCATACCGAACGGAAGAGATGGCCCTGGAAATGTATGACCTGTACCGTCAGTTCCTATAAAAGTATTTACAAATTTGGCATTGTTTTGAGCATGTATGTCCAACATATAGAACGATACCAACACAGTAAATAATGTTCTTATTTTTCCCCTACAGTATATATTTTTTCCAGTCTGCTTTGCCAGCGCTTTGCATGTCCATTTTCTACATTCACTAATTGCCATATTGTTAAAGATTCTGCTGCAAATAATTTTTCATTTGAAGATTAATGTCCCATTGACCCGCAAGCGGTTTCTTTGTGAATGGCTCTTCTGGCATGTAAGGGAACGGACCACATTCTGGTGTAATAGTCATTTGAGGGCAGTTGGCTGCCTTTTGAATTTCAATGATTTCTCTCCACCATGCGGTATACTTATCCAAATGATTTTTCCATTCTGGAGCAAAAGGGTTGTTTACTTACGGGCTTTGTTCAAAACCAATGCGAGCATGGATGTGCGATATATTAGGGTAAATTTGGGTTAATAGATCAAGTTGGTCATCGAGATTGCTTTCAGATACAACACAGAAATGTGAGAAATCGGCAATTAATTTTATGTTTGGATATATGGTAAGGTATTCTAATAATGTTTTTAAATGAAAGGAAAATCTACCTCGATGTATTTCATGCCATATGGGTATTCGTGAGATGCTAGAAATATGTTCCGCTCTTTCGATTATTTTACAATTGTCTCCAAAAGTATAATAATCTTTGCCTGTGTGAGAATTAATAAAATCAGGTTTTAAAGTAGTCAAATATTCCAATCGGTTTGTAATTCGTGTTATGTATTCTTCGACAGTTTCGTTTTTATTGGACAATACTTGTTGAGCGATAAAAATGAAATCACTTTTAACAGTATTTCTAATATTTTGTAATTCTACCATAAATTCTGCCATAAAATGGGCATCATCAGGAAAATTGATTTCCACGCCATCATACCCATTGGCTACAACAGTGGACAGGAATTCTCTTGCTGATTGATCTTCGCATCCCCAAAAGGTGCAGATGTATTTTATATCCATATTACTTAGCGTATAATATTGGATTGATTGGAGAGTTGATGATTTCACCGACTTTAGCACCGGGACACCACGTATTCCAATCGTGTATTTGGTTTTTGTTCGCTGGATTTTTTAAGATCATGTCTTTGTCCATGAAAATGATGGTCATTACTTTTCTCATTTTGTCAGTAACATTTGCACCTGCACGATGGAAAACCCAACCAGAATGAAAACTAATTTCACCAATATCAAAAGGCTCTATAACATGTTTAAAGTCTGTAACCCGCAGCCTTTTTTGAATAATCTCTTCGCTTTCATCTCCTATTTCTAATTCTCGCCCTTCTACAATGGTGTGGCTACCTGCACTAAACTCTAGTGGGCCCATTTCGAGAGGTGTTTCCTGAAGCGGCATCCAAGCAGTAACTGTTTTGTCTGATTCTAATGGCCAATAATATTGGTCAGCGTGCCAGGGGGTTATACCGCCACCACCTTCTTTAAATAGAGCTTGGTCGTGATACAAACGTACACCATCTACTTCCATCAAATCAGAAGCAATTTTTGCTATTCGTTTGCTAAAAATCAGTTCTTTGACGATAGGATTTTCCGTCCACAAATTGAATAATTGCAAAAATGCTTTACCATAAGTCGTTCTGTCTTCCAGTGCCCTTTGCTCTTGGTTCATCTCATTAACTTGCTTTGTAATAGCGTCGTTGAAGAACTGTAGGGCATCAGGACTTAGAACATTTTTTAATTTGATAAAGCGATTTTTTTGATAAAAATGGATTTGCTCTTGAGTAAGTGAGTACGGCTCATCAAGGAATTCCGATATAGATTGTGGTATTAGGGGCATGGTTCTTATTTGCTTAGTTGTTTATAATATAACTATTTAGAAAAGGCAAAATTATTGTTATAATTTAGATGGATTTAGCATAAATTTGACCAATTATGATACTATATTGAATTATATTTGCAAAAAATAGTTCTAGATTTACCATGAAGGCCAAATTTGAAGACATACCATCAGAAAAAGGAAAGACAAGTATATACGCGTATTGCGTAAAAGTTCCATTTTTTGAGTTCAAATGGCATTATCACCCAGAATACGAGTTAACGTACATCGTACAAGGAAATGGTCATAGGATTGTGGGTAATTCGTATAACCAATTTAGTGATGGTGATTTAGTGTTATTAGGGAGCAATTTGCCACATACTTGGTCTAGTAAATTGGATGAAGACAATAAATCAACTGCGATTGTAATTCAGTTTTCCAAAGAATTTATTACTCCATTTGTGGCATTAAATGAAAGCATTTTAATCAAGAAAATGTTAGAGACTTCAAGTAGAGGAATAAGTTTCAATGCTACTGAAGATTTAGTTGCTAAAATTATTGACCTACCCGAAACAAAAGGAGTGGAAAGGGTTTTAAAGTTGATTTCGATCTTAGATGTGTTATCAAAAAAAGAAACCACGCTTGTCGCTGCGAACACCTTTCATAACGTTGTGTCTAAAAATAGCGAATTGCGCATTAATAGAGTATGCTTATTTATCCAAAATAATTTTTACAATAAAATACCCTTAAAAGAAGTAGCTGACTTAATTTATCTGACCGAAAGTAACTTCTGCAAATTTTTTAAAAAAGCCACCGGCAAAACATATTCTGACTATTTGAACGAAATAAGGATCAACGAAGCTTGCCGTTTGTTGGTTCAATCAGAAAAAACAATCAGCCAAATTTCATGCGAATGTGGTTTTGAAACATTAAGCTATTTTAATAGGGTTTTCTTAAACAAAAAAGGGATGAAGCCATCTACATATAAGAAGGATAATCTGGTGTGAAGTTATATTTTTATTGAAGATCTATGCGCGTAAAGTCTATTCATCTCGCGGTATTGGCTTTCCTATCTTTGACCCATCTTCCTATTGGTACTGAATATAAATCGGTTTAGGATATAATCGTAGAACCTCCTTTGGGGTCATCAATCTGTATGGTTTTGATAGTTTGTCATTCTTATAAAAAAGCTTAAATCCAGTGAATTGAACAGGATAGTTTGACACTGCTGATCGATAAGAATTTACTTTTTTGGCTGGAAACCCAAAACCATCCATGCTGATGACGACTTGCACTTCAGGGGTAGGTTTTATATTTTCAGAACGGGTCAACATACCTTTTGTAAACCTATGTACTACTAAAATCTTTGGAGGTAAGTTATTGTCTTTTACCAATTTGGTGAGGTAGGCTACTGCAAAATTAATATCGTTTGCATCCATGGTGCCTATTTTTCTGCCTGGTATATTTCCCTCTTTCATGGACCATTCTGGGTCAATACCCAAATGAACATCTTTATTCAATAGATATTTTTCAAGGGCGGGTAATTCCTTTTTTACTGTGCTCCATCCTACTTGGATATCTAAAAATGTAAT
>JANMMV010000015.1:0-3599 GCA_031373565.1 Saprospiraceae bacterium | reverse complement strand
GATAAGGCTGGTTATACAAGTTTTGCAGGTGATTTACTTAGCAAAGGGACAACTACCAAGACAAAGTCACAGATTGATGAATCTATTGACTATATAGGCGCTTCGCTCAATACTTCAGCATCGGGCGTTTTCGGAAGTTCTTTAAAAAAGCATAGCGAGAAGCTTTTAACTATTATGACAGATGTTCTGTACAACCCAACATTTCCAAAAGAAGAGTTTGAAAAAATCCGTAAGCGTTCAGCATCTAATTTGTTGAGTGCAAAAACTGATCCTAATGCAATAGCTGGTAATATCAAAAGTATCGTCAATTTTGGTGTAAATCATCCTTATGGTGAAGTGCAATCAGAAGAGTCTATTAAAAACATCACACTTGATGATTGTAAAAATTATGTCAACACCTATTTCAAACCCAATAACGCTTATTTAGTTATCGTAGGTGATATTACACCCGCAGAAGCTAAATCACAAGTAGAGAAATATTTTACAGCTTGGAAGCGAGGAGATATACCTACATTTTCTTACTCAAAACCTAAGTCAACCCAAGGCGCACAGGTAAGATTTGGTAATAAAGATGGCGCAGTACAGTCCGTTATTGACATTACCTATCCGGTAGATTTTACCCCTGGTAATGCTGACGCTATCAAGGCATCATTGATGAATTCTATCTTAGGTGGTGGCATCTTTAGTGGTCGATTAATGCAAAATTTAAGAGAAAAAAGAGCGTATACCTATGGAGCTAGATCTAATATTAGTTCGGATAAATTAGTAGGAAGTTTTTCAGCCAATGCATCAGTGCGAAATGAGGTTACGGATAGCTCGGTCGTAGAGTTTTTGTATGAATTAAATCGTATTGCCAAAGAACCGGTAGCAGAAGCAGACCTTAGTCTAGCAAAGAGCAGTATGACTGGTAATTTTGGACGTTCACTTGAATCACCACAGACCATTGCTAACTTTGCGTTGAATACATTTAGATATAAACTGCCTAAGGATTACTACAATAATTATCTCAAGAATATAGATGTAGTAACCGTGCAGGATGTGCTCGATATGGCGCGCAAATATATCACGCCTAATAATTGTAATATCATCGTAGTAGGTAACAAAGACAACGTTGCAGATAAACTAAAGCGTTTCGATAGCGACGGTAAACTAGATTTTTATGATGCCTTCGGTAAAAAGCTTGAAGACGCTAAAATCGAAATAGGCGCAGGAGTTACAGCACAAACGGTACTCGGAGACTATATCGAAGCGATCGGCGGCAACGCTAAATTGTCCGCTGTAAAGACCATACGCAATATTATGAAAACTTCCATCATGGGCCAAGATGCTACATTTGAAACTTATAAGGATGCATCAGGTAAATTTGCAATGAAAGTCAATGCGATGAATATGGTTGTGCAGGAGCAGCGATTTGATGGGCAAAAGGGACTCAAAGGACAAATGGGCAAAAATCAGGTAGTTACTGATGCCAAAGATATTGCAGAAATGCAAAAAGATGCTATACTTTTTGATCAGTTAGAATACAGCAAGCCTGCGTATAAACTTGAACTCAAAAGTATCGAAAATGTTGAAGGCAATAATTGCTACAAAATACTGGTAACTGAGCCTAGCGGCGATGTGAAGACCGAGTTTTATGATCTAAAAACTGGCTTTTTAACTAGGGTAGTATCGACTCAAAAAGCGCAAGGGAAAGAAGTAACCATTTCGACGGATTATTTGGATTATAAACTTGTGGATGGTGTCATGATGCCGCACAAAACTGTAATATCAGGCGCTATGCCAACACCGATGACCATGGAATCTACAACACTTGAGCTCAATAAAGTTATTGATGCTGCAGTATTTAAAGTAGAATAAAAAGGTATATTCAGTAAAAATTTAAATGGCTCCAATATCAAAAGTTGGGGCCATTTTTATTTTAAGATGGTCTTATTTGTGGTCGTAGATTCTCTCTACAATATTGCATTTCTAATATCAACTAGTCGTTTCAAAAGTGCTGATAACTCAGACAATGGTAACATATTAGCACCATCAGATTTGGCTTCTGATGGGGTAGGGTGGGTTTCAATAAAAAGACCGTCTGCACCAACCGCTATAGCTGCCTTAGCAACAGTGGAGATAAGCGCTGGTTTACCGCCAGTAATGCCCGAGGGTTGGTTTGGTTGTTGCAATGAGTGAGTGCAATCCATGATGACAGGTACACCAAAAGCTTGCATGACAGGGATGCCACGATAATCAACAACGAGATCTTGATATCCAAAAGTTGTTCCGCGCTCGATCAATAATACCTTTTCACTGCCGCTATCACGCACTTTTTCGACCGCATGTATCATTGACTCAGGGCTCATAAATTGACCTTTCTTGATATTTACGATTTTGCCAGTATTGGCTGCCGCAATGATCAGGGAAGTTTGTCGACACATGAATGCTGGTATTTGGAGAATATCAACATATTCAGCAGCCATGGCGGCTTCTTCATCTGCATGTATATCCGTCGTCGTGGGAATATCAAAAGTCTCACCAACTTTTCGCAGGATCTTGAGCGCTTTCTCATCACCAATACCAGTAAAGGAACTTATAGATGATCGGTTAGCTTTGCGATAGGAACCTTTGAATATATAGGGAATACTGAGTTCATCAGTTATTTTGACGATTTGCTCGGCTATGCGCAGGGCCATATCTTCAGACTCTATAGCACAGGGCCCCGAGATCAGGAAAAAGTGCTTGCTATCTTTGCTTTTTATTTTTTCGAGTGATGATATCAGATCAAAGGACATAGGGAATATTGTTGGGATTAATGATAAGTAAGATTAATTCAAAAAGACATACTGGATGATATTCGCACCCATTTTAAGGGCTTTGATCCGTACTTCTTCAGGATCTTTATGAACTTCAGCATCTTCCCAGCCATCACCTAAATCCGTCTCCACCGAATAATAACAAACGAGTCTACCTTCATAAATCAAACCCAATCCTTGTGCAGTTTTTTCATCATGTTTGTGAATTTTGGGCACACCATTATCGAAACGATATTTTTGGTTGTAAATGGGATGGTTGAAAGGTAGTGAAGTTAATGTCAATTCGGGAAAGACTTTCTTAATAGCTACCCTTACAAAAGGATCCATTCCGTAGTTGTCATCAATATGTAGAAATCCGCCAGCGATCAAGTAATTGCGAAGATTTTCTGCTTCGGCGTCACTAAAAACAACATTGCCGTGACCAGTCATATGCACAAATGGATAATTAAACAATTCTACGCTACCTACGTCAACAGTAGCATACTCCAAATCAAGATTTGTACCCAAGAACTTGTTTGAAAAAGCGGCCAAATTGATAAGTGATGTCGGGTTAGCATACCAATCGCCACCTCCATTATATTTCAAAAGTGCTAATTTGAGTGTTTGCCCACATAGCGATGAAGTGAAAATCGAAAAAACTAAAATACTAGCTAACCTGAATATCATAAAACCTTGATTAACGGTGGTCTAAATAAATTTATTTGAAAGGATTCTGAAGCCTTGGATTCTTAATGACTACTGAATCCGAGAGTGTATTGATAAAAGCCAATAATGCTTTACGGCTGAATGCGTCGATCTGCA
>JANMMV010000838.1:0-5893 GCA_031373565.1 Saprospiraceae bacterium | reverse complement strand
GCGATTGACCATCAGATCTTCTAGTGATTTGAGTTCTTTGGCGTTTTTTTCTTTCGATTTCTTAGTGGACTGAAGTGCTTTGGAAGTCTTTTCGATATCTTTTATGATGGTTTGGCGCTGTTTTTCTAACTCTTGTCTGCTTTGGCCGTAGCTAAACACGAAGCAAATCGTCACCATTAAAAACGTCAATATTGTAAATCTAGATCTTCTCATAATGCGCTGGAATATTGAAATTCATTTTTTTAGGAATATCTATTTCTATCCTTTCTATCTCTATAATGATATTGGAAAGGCCTTGGGGAGTTCTAGCCTTGATATTGCGACTGTGCGCTATACTAAATCCGTTGACAGACTTGTAAATAGATAGCTCGATAGAAATTTGTTGATTATTTGCGTCATTGTATTCTACTTTGCTGATGCGCATATCAGCCCTATTTATCCAGTATGTTGTCGAAATATCTTTGCCAACATTTGAGATTTTATAAATATCAGCTCCATGCTCGATAACTGATGTAATCGTATCGGGTAATATAATGTTGCCAAGTGCCATGGCTTGAATGTCATCAAATGCTACATCAAATCCAGTAAATTGCCTCAAAGAAGTAATAGGTGCTGTCTCGTACATTGCCTCTAGTCGGTAAAGGATCGTATAATCAGTAGGACTGATCTGTATCCTAGCGCCTTCTACACCTAATTTGCGTGCCGAAATCATCATCATACTGTCGCCTCGCAAACGCAGATCAAAGGTCCCTGAAATCTTTTGGTCTTTTGAGTCCAAGTCGATATCGCCCTTTGCGGCAAACCATTTTACATCAATATTATGTGACACTAATACAGTAAGAATTTCCTGCCGTGAATATTCCTTATGATTTTTAACCAGTTTCTTTTGTGGCGTACAAGCTGTGACAGCACATATCGAAAGGAAAGATATGTAAAAAATGAACTTACGTGATAGATGCACAATGTGTTTATTAATAACAACGCAAATATATAAAAAAATGATATATGATTACGTAAATTTTGATTTTCAGTTATTCTTTAGCAGCCAATCTAACTTTGCTATAATTCAGATACCAAATCCATCGTTTACGTCCTACAGACTTCGATTGTGTTGTTTCCAAGCCCGGAGATAGAGTACGGCTAGCGACTTTCCATCTCCCCACTTTGCGGCAACTTCGATCATTTGATCCTTTAATTTCACTTCGGGGTCAAGATTATAAATAGAAACCATTATACCTTTAAGGTGAAAGTCATCTTAGGGAAAACATTTGGCCGCTTCCTTTCATGGAAGATAGTTGCAAAATTACCTGATAATCTGTTAATAGAAAGAAATCTAAAGTGTTGTCACTCCAATATTCAATAAACATATTCATGGTTTCGAAATTCCCAGTGGTTAGCTGTCTCTACGATCAACAGCACTGCTCCAGCAAATGAAAATTGTCATTAGAACCATGTTCTATTTCTGCGCGTTCCAAAGCTTAGCAAAGATCCTTTTGGTACACCGATAGTGAATCTATTGCTCGATCATACAACTTATCAAATCATGAAAAACATCTTTAGTTGATGTTATGGTGAGTTTTTGAACCTGCCGTAATATTCTACCAAGGATTGGATCAAACTTTGGTGAAATACGCTCGATTTCTGATTTCACTATTTACTGAAGACAGTTTTCAGATAAAGGGAATTTAGATTCAATGCATTATTACAAAGGTAGATAAAGTTATCTAAAATCAACCGTTCATACCTAACCTGTACCAATCTGCGGGATCAACTTACTTCCCATTTCCCAATACTTTGTTAACACCTTAGGAAACGATTTAAGTTTCTAAAGTTTCCATTACTTTTGTGCCCTATTTTACAATTAGTGCAAGAAAAAATATTAAATACTTCGTATCATTTATTTAAGTCATTGGGCATCAGGGCGGTAACAATCGAATACCTGTGTGCGCAATTGGGGATTTCAAAAAAAACATTCTATCAATATTTCATAAATAAAGATGTCGTTGTCGACATAGTGGTTTCAAATAAGATGAAAACTAATCTAGAAGAATGCAGTGGAGCCATCCAAGATTCAGCAAATGCCATAGACGAGATATTTTTAACGCTTGCCTTTGCCAACAAGGATCTACAAGATATGAACCCGATTTTTCTTTATGATTTAAAAAAGTATCATCAAGATACTTACGCCAAATTTATGACGCATTTTCAGGAGTTTAACCATGATATTATAACTAAAAATATGGCCCGTGGCGTACAGGAAGGGTTGTACCGAGATGGCCTTAATATAGAAATCCTGACCAAATTCCGACTGCACACCATCTTTATGTGTTTTGATCAAAACATTTTCCCGAAAGAGAAATTCCAATTGATTGACGTAACACACCAGCTACTTGAAAATTTCTTATTCGGCATCGCAACAAAAGAAGGATTTAATACCATTCAAGAATACAAGAAAAAATACAAAGATACTTTATGAAGCATATCCTAATCACATGTACCATTTTGTTGATGATAACCATAGCAAGTTTTGGCCAAAACCAAGTGAAAATCTCACTTGCCCAGGCGACCAATATGGCATTAGCAAACGCTGAAGATCTCAAAAACCTAAAGCTTGATTATCAGATCCAAGAGCACAAAAACAAAGAAGTAGTAGGTACTGCGCTACCTCAAGTTTCACTATCTGGGGGTGGAACTTACTATACAAATCTGCCCAGATTCCAATTTCCTACTTCAGATTTTTCAGTATATAAAGTACTAGAAAACGAAGGAGTAAAAGATGCAACGGGACAACCTATCAACGTATCTAAAGCAACTTTCGGAACGCAGGCCGTGACGTTTCAAGCGCCGCTAAACTTCCAGTTTGGAATGGGGATCAACCAGCTATTATTCCAGCCAGATGTATTTGTAGCTTACAAAGCCCGCGAAAAAGTCCTTGATTTTAAAGCCGCAAACACTGCCGTTGCTGAAGTCAAAGCCAAAGAAGCGGTGCACAAAGCCTACTACTCTGTACTGATTGCTCAGAAGCAAAAAGAAGTATTGGTCAGTACCGTCGAGCGACTTGTCAAGGTAAACGGTGAAATGAGCGAAATGCTTAAAGCAGGATTTATAGAACGACTCGATGTGGACAAACTCAGCGTATCCATCAACAATGCACAGACCGCTATCAACCAACTAGACAACGCCATAACGATATCTAGTTCGCTACTCAAAAATACCATCGGTGTCTCGGACAAAGATAGCTTGATCCTAACAGAACAGCTTGATGTCAATCAAATCAAAGCTTTACTAGTCACAAAAGAAGACAATTTTAACTATCAATTACGGAAGGAAATCCAATTGTTGGAAATAGGAAAAAACTTACAAAATCTTGATTTAGAAAGAAATAAACTCGGTAACTTACCTACAGTGGCTGCTTTTTATGACATTCAGCGCGCAGGCCAGCGAAATAAAATATTTGCTGGGCCAGATGGTAGCGGGAGTCCTTGGTTTTGGAATACAACAGGTTTGATAGGTCTATCAGTCAAGCAACCTGTTTTTGATGGCGGCCAACGCAAGAATCGAGTGGCAGCATCGAAACTTGAATTGCAAAAAATAGATAATAACTTACAAATGGTCAAGGAAGCTATCGAAATGGAGCAATCAATAGCTTATGCTTCGCTCAAAAATGCCATGTTGAATTTTGATGTACAAGAACGAAATAAGCTATTGGCTCAATCCGTTTTCGATCAGACAAAGATAAAGTACCAATCCGGTGTCGGAACAAGTTTTGAGTTATTACAAGCTGACACCGAGCTACAGCGGGCACAAGGAAATTACTTTCAGTCACTTTATGATGGTTATATTTCCAAAATAAACCTTGATAAATCCTTAGGTAAATTATAAAAACACAACTTATAAAAATCAATATTTTTCTACAATTATTACAATTAAAATTATGTCAAAATATTTCCAAATCCTAATCATCACCACTATAGTGGGCGTAACTAGTTGCAAGAAATCTGAAGATACGACCGCAGTACCTCAAACATTAGAAGAGCGAAGAGCAAAGGTGACAACGCTTAAAGCAAAAATAAAGGAACTTAATACCGAAATGTCTGCACTTGAAACTGCCATTGAAAAAGAAGATCCTACCGCGGCCGTCAAGCCAAAACTAGTATCGACTATGGAGTTGGGCGTCGAAGGATTTAAACATTATATCGATCTACAATCGACTATCCAGTCAGATAACATCTCATATGTAGCGCCTCGCAACGGCATGGGCGGTTATGTAAAGTCTATCTATATCAAAGAAGGGCAGGCTGTCAAAAAAGGTCAATTGATACTCAAACTCGATGACCAAGTATTGCGTCAATCTATCGAAGCAATCAAGACGCAGTTGGCTTTCGCCGAAAATGTATTCGCCAAACAATCAGCACTCTGGGAGCAAAAAATCGGCTCAGAAATACAATATCTTGGCGCAAAAAACAATGTAGATGCACTCAAAAGACAAATCGAAGTTCAACAAGAACAGCTCAAAACTTTTCTAGTGTATGCTGATCAAAGTGGTATAGCCGATATCGTCAATGTGCGAGCTGGTGAGTTATTTGCGGGCGTTACCATCGCAGGTCCACAGATTCAGATCGTCAATAATGGTCAACTGACTGTGAAGATCGATGTACCAGAAAACTATTATACCAAAGTCAAAAAGGGAACATCAGTACTTGTAGAAGTACCTGCCCTAGGCAAATCGTTCACTACTACTATAAATGTAGTCAGCAATACCATAAATCCTGTCAACAGAGCATTCAAAGTAGAATGTAATGTCCCGGCTGGCCTCGGACTTAAGCCGAATATGGTCGCTAAGGCAAAATTATTATCTCATGCAGCATCAAAGGCTATCGTAGTACCCGTCAATGTAGTGCAAAGTGATGAAAAATCTAAGTATGTATTTGTTGTTATTGACAAGGATGGCAAAAAAGTAGCTAGTCGCAAAATGGTGACTCTGGGTGACTTGTACGAAGAAGATATCGAGATCTTATCTGGGCTAGCATCTGGTGATAAATTGATCGTAGCAGGTTACCAAAATCTATACGAGGGCCAAGTAATTGAGACAAAATAATCCATTTGCTATCTAGTATTTCAAAATTAAAAAATAAAATCCAATGAAGTTTTCTTACTTCGGATACAAATAAAGAATATGTCACACAATTCATTTAAGACGATCATAGATAAAATCAAAGAATTCGGACCTACGAGTTGGGCTATCAATAATAGTACCGCTACGTATGTCATAACGATTCTGATCACATTGTATGGTTTGTATACCTTCCAGACCTTACCAAAAGAGCAGTTTCCTGATATCGTCGTACCTACTATTTCAGTGACAACGGTCTATGTAGGTAACTCACCAAAAGATATTGAGAACCTAGTCACTCGGCCTTTAGAAAAGCAAATCAAAGGTATATCAGGTGCCAAAGTCAATAAAATCAATTCGATATCTCAGACAGATTTTAGTTTAATAGTGATTGAATTTGACACCGATGTCTCGACAGAACAAGCGAAACTCAAGGTAAAAGATGCCATCGACAAGGCTAAAACTGATTTACCGCAGGATCTTACACAGCAGCCCAATGCGCAGGAGTTTTCATTTAGCGATATGCCAATCATGTTTGTCAATATCAGCGGAGATTACGACCCAATCAAACTCAAAGAATTTGCGGAGAAACTCCAAGATAATTTTGAAACACTCCCAGAAGTATCAAAAGCTGAACTCGTAGGTGCACCCGAGCGCGAAGTACAGATCAATGTCGATCCACTTAAGATGGAACAAGCCAAACTTAGTTTTGACGATATAGCCAATGCAATCGCTTTTGAAAACATGGATATCTCAGGCGGCCAGATCGAAGTCGGATCA
>JANMMV010000837.1:0-3281 GCA_031373565.1 Saprospiraceae bacterium | reverse complement strand
GCTGCCGATTAACGGCTTCTTTGTATTTGTAACTTCGTCCTTTCGATCATGTACTTCACGCACTCGTCGATCTTCTTGTTCTGTGTTGTGATCTTTTATTAATGATTGTACCTTCAAGTATTCGGCGGCAAAACTCACTCGTCCTGTTGCCAAGGTATCACCCGTCGACTGTGATAGTATAAACGCTTTTTGCCCTAATTGGACACGGTCAGCAAATAACTCGTCAACTTCTGTTTTGGCTATGTATGGCCCTGTTGGGGCAAATTCAGCAATTTGGGTTTCAAAGCTTACGTACTCTCCAATTTTGACAGGTAGAAAAAGAATTTTACCAGCTAAAGGTGCCGTTACTTTCTTTTGTTTAATGACAGTTTCATTAAAACTTATATCCGCTTTAAGTTCACCAATGGCACTATTTGATTGCTTGATAGTTGCTTTTGCAGCGTCCATATCTTTCTCCAATTTATCCATTTTTGCCTTACTATCTTGTAATATTTGTTTAGTTTGACCTTTTATCGCATACAGTTTTTCGTCAAGCTCATAAGTTTCTTTTGCATGCTGAAAACTGACTTCTATAGCTTCTAGATTCGCCTGATTGACTTGA
The DNA here is from genome assembly GCA_031373565.1 of Saprospiraceae bacterium. GTDB lineage: Bacteria > Bacteroidota > Bacteroidia > Chitinophagales > Saprospiraceae > OLB9. Next base: position 2,680 of record JANMMV010000837.1, on the reverse strand, counting down.
ACTAGTGCTTTTTGCGCACCAATTTTACTTTTGGCCTGAGACAGTTGTGCCACTTCTGCTGATATTTCAATACTCACTATTGCTTGACCTTTTTTTACGACATCGTTTTCTTTGATTAGTACTTCTATAATTCTGCCTGATGTGCCAGACAAGATACTAACAATTCCGTTTTCGGGCTCGATTCTAGCAACACCTAAAATACGATTATTGGTCGTTTCAGCTTTCTTTAATGAATCCATTTGCATAGCGACTTCTTTTGCTATTTCTGCTTTTTTGTTGCCGCACGATATAAATAATGAAGCCATTACGAACAAAGAAAATATTAATTTTATATTCATTACTTGCATTTTTTTTTGAGAATCAATGATTTAATGCATCACTTTTTTTGTCAATTTCTTTCATCACGCCGCTCGTCACATCGACAACTCGGTCTGCGTACTGCATCAGTCGCGGATCATGCGTGACGACAGCTACCGCTTTCCCACTTTTGGCCAAATCCTGCAATTCCTTCATAATAATGCCCACCGAATCCTTGTCAAGCGATGCAGTTGGTTCATCACAAAGTACAATTTTAGGATTTGTAACCAATGCCCTAGCAATAGCAATGCGTTGTTGTTCGCCACCCGATAACGTTTTGGGTAGGCTTCCTTTTCGTGGCATCATCTTTACCCTTTCTAATGCTTCATTCGTTTTTCTAGTGATGTCCACGCGTGCCATCTTCTGCATTTGCAATGGAAAAGAAACATTTTCTTCCGCTGTCAGTGGCGCCAACAAATTGAATTGCTGAAAAACAAAACCAATCGTATCTAATCGAATTTTAGCCATTTCTTGTGACGAAAGTTCACCGATATCCTTTCCATCGATAAACAGTTTACCTTCTGTTGGATTTATCAAACAGCCAAACAAGGACAACAAGGTTGTTTTGCCTGATCCGGACGGGCCAATAATGAGTAGTAATTCGCCTTCATTAAGTTCCAAGTTTGTCTTGTCTAAAGCCGTAATAGTTTGATCTCCCGTTTTATAAAGTTTGTTTGCGTTTACTAACTTTGCAATCATAATATAGTACATTTTTAAGTGCGCAAAAATCGCAATACTATGCTCTGTTGGGTTTACATAATACTTCCATAAATTTGTCATATTCATAGGTCAAAGAGCACAAGTTCATTTATCGATCTAAAAACGGGTTAGTCTTATCCAAGCATGCTGGTGGGCGTTTGTTTGTATAATATTTGCAAATGATTTCAAGATTTACATATTTTCCTATAAGTGCAATGACCGACTGTTGTTTCCAAAATAATACACCTATATTTATCACCAAAAGAAATAGTATGGCAATTTTAGTTCTCGTTCGTCATGGCCAATCTACCTACAATTTACAAAACCGCTTTACAGGAAATCTCGATGTTCCCTTAACCGCATTAGGTAAAGCTGAAGCTAAAATAGCGGGTGATAAGTTGATGGCATACAGCTTTGATCATGCGTACGATTCTACGCTGATGAGAGCACAAGAATCATTACGGATTATATTAGTACAAATTGACCAAACTAATATACCAATCATACATGAAGCGGCATTAAATGAACGAATGTACGGCAATCTGCAAGGTTTAAATAAGGCTGAAACAATGGCAAAATTTGGTGATGAACAAGTTGACATTTGGAGAAGAAGTTATAAAGTACGACCACCAGAAGGCGAAAGTCTAGAAGATACTTATAATCGAGCGGTTCCTTATTATATGCGTGAAATGGAACCAAAATTAAGAGCTGGAAAAAATATTCTAGTTGTGGCTCACGGCAATAGCTTACGTGCCCTAAAGATGCATTTAGAAAACATCAGTGAGTCCGAAATAGTAAATGTAAATATGCCGACGGGCATACCAATACTTTATGAATTTGACCGCAACATGAAGACGATAACTGTAAAGTATTTATAACAAAAAGATTTATTCCCCCAGATCGTCGCAGTGCCGCTAAAGCTGCACAAGTAATGCAACTGCGATGTACTATTTTATGAATCTTTGATTCAATACGCACCTTACTTAAAAATAAAGCACAAAACTAATTGATTCTTTATTTTGTGCTTTAGTGTATTAATATTTGTGGTAACGAATTGAAAAACCTGTCCAGCTTTAGCGGGATTCTTAAAAAATAGGATCGAAGTTGCAAACTTCGACCATCGTCTTCGAGTTCAGCGGTGTTAGTGCAGTTCGGGTCGGCATACTTCGTCGATCTGGATTTATATCACTAAGGTTTATCGATCTCTTAATTCAAGCGGCAAATGCGACTATGGTAGGCAGAAACTGCGACTATGGGTAGTAAAGGTAAAAGTTACAAATAGTATCAAGCTTTAACATGACTTGCGCCAGCAGGAGTTACACCCTGTGTGGATTAATAAGTCTCAATCCTTTGATATTAGCAAAATCTTTTTCATTGGCAGTAATCAAAGTGTAGCCATAAGCCAAAGCAGTAGCTGCAATAATTGCATCAGGTGTTTTTATTCTTTTGCCTTTGCGTAAGGCAACACAATGCGCAATCACCGTGGGGCTAATTTCCATAACTACACTATCATCAACAAAATCTTTAACACTTTGTGTGGTGATTTTATCGGTATCCCAGCATAGCAGTTCTATTTGTGTAATGATAGAAATATTTGGGATGGCGTCAATCGTAGTATCCATTA
>JANMMV010000799.1:0-1719 GCA_031373565.1 Saprospiraceae bacterium | reverse complement strand
AAATAATTCTACATACTCTTTAGAATTGAGCCATTTTACCAGGTTAGTGGGTTGGCTAATACCTGTCGACATACTCAATGATACGGTGGGTTTGCTGGCCTTTCCAGATTTTGTAGTGATTAGAATGACCCCGTTAGCTCCTCTGGCACCGTAAATAGCGGCCGAACTTGCGTCTTTGAGTATATCTATGGATTCTATCTCATTAGGATTGAGTGATAATAATGGGTTCATAGGTGCTCCATTGCTTGATTCATCCGTATTAATCAGTGGCATGCCATCGAGTACGTATAACGGTTGACTGCTAGCGCTGATACTAGCTGTGCCACGGACACTTATGTTGATACCACCATCGACTTTTCCGTTGGTCGCATTGATCCTGACACCAGCCGCTTTGCCTGACATGGTACTCTGAAAGTTCGATACGGCAATGTCAGAGATATCTTTAGATTTTAATTTGGCAATATTGTCTGTCAATGCTCGTTTACTCGAGTTACCGTAACCCACTACCATGATTTCGTCCATCAAGTTAGTTGACTCTTCGATAATGATATTGATGTTCTTAACGTTTTTGGAGATGACGATCTCTTTGGTTGAAAAACCAATATAACTAACAATCAATACCTTAGCTGCATCCGACACTAAAATTTGGAATTGACCGCTAGCATTAGTAATGGTACCATTATTTTGGTTGTCTTTTTCCGTTAATGTTGCTCCTGGTATTGTGTTACCGAGTGGATCGGAAACAGTCCCAGTAATCTGCCATTGCCCGTAGGCGCTCCCGCACATTAGCAGGGAGAAAACGATTGTGAATACTCTATTCATGTTTTCAAAAATTTAGGTTTATTAAAAAGGTTATACTCAAAAATCAAACTGGCAAGTGACTTTGTTACCTTTTATCGAAACATATTTTTGAATATGTCGCCAAGGCAAAATGGCACAAATGCATATTATTGTTTGTCAAAGATACTAAGAACCTTCATAATACATAATTTTTGTTAATTTTAATATCATAAAATGAATAATAGTCCGGGATGGCAGAATAAAGTACCTTTTTTAACAAGAGCTATACTATGTAAAATTTTCTTTTGTCGTACATTAATCGTAAATTGCACTAATTGTAAAAAAAAATTGGAAGGAAGAATCTCATACAATTGGGCGTTATTCAAGTAGATCGACGCATGTCCAACTGATTTAAAGGGAAATGTAGAGGTGCCAAATGATGCTCTACAGTCTTAAATGATGAGTACAAAAGCTTCATTTCATCAACATAAAATGCGAATCAAGGAGAAGAAAGAGATACTGAAAAAGTAGAAAAATATCTAATTTATCGATTGACCCGATTCAAGTTTTTTAACGAGTGCCTCTAGGTTTTGTTTATTTATTTCATCTGGAGCTTGGGCTAAAGCAGCCTTAGAATAAGATAATGCCTTTTTAAAATCACCTTTAGCTGCGTGCAGTCGCATCAAACCTGCATTGGTCGGCCAAGCACCTTTATATTTATTGAAATTTTTTTCAAATACCAAAGTCGCTTCTTCTAGTTTTTTTTGTGAAAGTAATAATCTACCATATTGATGCAATTCAATTATTGTCCCATTTTCTATAGCCAATTCTTTGGCTTTTTTTGACTCTTCAATTTTATTTTGTTGGAATAATAATTCAGCTTTCGTATTTAAAGCTCTAAAACTATTCACTCCACCCAAACTTGGAGATGTAGCAGAT
>JANMMV010000791.1:0-3629 GCA_031373565.1 Saprospiraceae bacterium | reverse complement strand
TATGAAATCTAGAACAACAACTTTCTTAAAATCATCGTTCTTGTAAAAAATCAGATATGGAAGTTAAAAATGCGCTAAGAGACAAGGTCATATCTAGCATCTGTACCATGGATGTAAGGATGCTGGATACATTGCTCCCGGACGATGGGAGGTTTGAAAATACGTATAAGGAAGTGTGGCTCGCAAAGCTGGTATCATTCTTTAAGGCTTGCAAGATGATAGGTGATACATCGCTAACGGTGCACGACGGGCAGTGTGCAGCAAGAAACTCGTGTTCCTGCCGTCAACACCTATGGATTTTTAAAGCTGAAAAAACCGACAAGCGTTTTGCCATTTATTTTAATATGGAAGGGGATGAGATCAAAGCTGTACATCGGTGCTTTGGTTATCATCATAGTGATAAAGAAGTGCCGCACTTGGAAGATGTGTTTGACTATGAAGCATTCTATGTACATGAACACGAAAAGATAGGTTTTATTAATAGCTATGAGCTTGATGAGTTGAGAAAAAATGTAAAATTGTTTTTGACCGATATGAGGACTCCTAGATGGGATTCCATGCCTGTTATCGATATAAAAAGAATCCTACGGAAATACAGCAATCTCTATATTGATGTCGTTGATACTCATCATCTTTTTGAACACAAATCAGACCTGTTGAATATTTATGAAGATCTCCTTAACATTAAAAATATTTTTACACAGAGGAAAAGCTTTGAGCTGGTTGTAGCCAAATGCAACGAGCTGATGGATTCCTACGAAGTAAAAAGTAAAACTAAGGTACTGAAATGGTTTCTCCGGAATAAAAAAAAGGTATCCAACTACTTGATCTTTTTTAACACTATCGACGTAGAAGAAGACAGGACATGGTTTTTCTATCGGATCGGTAATAGAGAACATCGATGGATCATCAACCATCCCGATATCAATCTAGATGTGGAAGCATGTATTCTATTGCAAACTTATATCATACCATTTTACGACTATTTACAAAATGAGTATGTGAAAGAAAATACGTTTATGGCACACGTGGATTCAGAAGGAATGCTGTATGACTATTTTAAGGACAAAATGGAGCATGTGATGGAACCATGTGAAGAGTGGATTTATAGTAGGTAGGGGAATTAGGTGATAAGGTTAAAAGGTGATCAGGTTATGGGGTTGTGAAGTTATGAGGTTATGGATTTTGTAGGCTGAGCGCAACGAAGTGGAGTGGTCACTGAGCATAGCAGAAGTGTCGAAGTCTACAATTTTCTAATTTCTAATTTCTAATTTCTAATTTGGTAGGTGATGAGGTGATAAGGTGATGAAGGTGATAAGGTGATGAAGCTATTAGTACGCCGTACAAGTGCATTAAATTATTCAATAATAATTTGGCGCAACGTTAATACTTATGATGGATACTTTAAGATATAGGCAGGATAGAATAGTAAATTTTTCATAACAGATAGCTATTAATCTATCATAGTACAAAGCTAATCGTTTTCTACAATAATCAAAAAAAACATTAGACGCAATAGATAGATGGATATCAGACAATCACTCTCCCCTAAACTTAAAACCGACCCTCGGTACATTGTCGATACTGATAGATGGATCTGATGAAATAAACTTCCGAAGTCGAGAGATAAATACATCCAAACTTCGACCTAGGAAGTAATCGTCTTTGCCCCACAGCGCAATGAGGATGTCTTTTCGTTTGACGAGTTTGTTTTTGTTTTTGAATAAGTATAACAATAAATCTGATTCACGTCCAGTCATTCGGATGGTCTCAGCGGCGGATTGGAGCTCCATATTATCAAGATCTAACTTGAAATGACCAATCTCAAAATGCCTTTGCTCGTCCTTCTTTTGAATGAGCGCGTGTGAGTTTCTTTTTAGGAATATCTGTACTTTTAGGAGCAATTCTTCGATGCTAAATGGCTTAAAAATATAGTCGTCAGCACCATGTTGCAGTCCTTCGAGTTTATCTTGAATCTGGACACGGGCAGAAATAAAAATAACAGGGATAAGATCGTTTTTGTCCCTTATCGCTTTTACCAACGAAAAACCATCTAAATTCGGTAGCATCACATCAAGGATACAAATATCGTATTCAAACTTATTGAAAGCAAGCAATGCTTCGTCGCCCTTCGCAAAATGATGGACTTCATGATTTGCTAATTGAAGGCAATCCTTCACCACAAAACTCAGATTAGCATCATCTTCTACATAAAATATCTTTGCCATACGATTTTCTAATTTATCTTGATCAAAAGACTAAAGGTTGTTCCCTTATCTGGGGCTGATTCTACTGAGACTTTCCACTTGTGTGCGTCGGCAATCTTTTTGACATAATATAAACCTAGCCCAAATCCTTTTACGTTGTGCACATCCCCTTTCGGGATTCTAAAAAACTTTTCGAATATCTTTCTGACATACTTCCTATCAATACCCTCGCCTTGATCACTGATGTTCAGGCGCAATTTATCATCTATGTTTTGGGTGGTGATAGTGATGTTGGCGGTGTTACCTGAATACTTTATGCCATTCTCAATAATATTGCACAGGACGTTGGTAAAATGGACTACATCGACATTGACATGGTGATGAACTGCATACAAATGTTCAGTAAATTGTAAAGCACCGTCGAAATCGGTTTCGTTGAGATTGAAAACTACCTGCCTGATAATTTCATGAACATCGGTCTGAACTTTGTTCAATTCAAATTCTTGTTTCTCTAGTTTGGTGATGCTGAGCACCTTTTCTACTTGTGCATTAAGACGACCAATTTCATCACCGATGATTTGTGCGTATGTAGTGAGTCTTTGTGGCGTTTTGAAGATCTCAGGATCAACGATGACTTGCTGAATAATAGAAATAGTAGAAATGGGCGTTTTGAATTCGTGGGTCATATTATTGATAAAATCACGTTGGATTTGTGAAGTCGATTTTTGAGCAAAAACGACAAATAAGGCAAACATAAAAAACAAAACAACTAAGAGCAGAACACCTGAAGTAACGATCCACATCGGCATATTATTGAGCGTAACGATGGGATAATGTGGAAAACTCACACTGAAATAATAGTCTACGCCATCAAATTTAGGCAAATTTTGGTTGCTAAATGTAGTCAGTGGTTTCTTCTTTTGAATGTAATTACAATAGACCATGGCCTTGTCGTGGCAGCTGTATATGCTGTATTCTACATCTTGATCGATGTTGTAGTAATCTATGGCCGCTCCCAAATAATGATCTAGTAGTGATGCGTCAATTTCACTATTAACATTGACAATATACTGTCTAGAATTGATCTTTATGACAGGATTATTAAGTTGGAAGTCAGTTTTGTTTTGGCTCGCAATATTTTCTGCTACTCGACGAAGCGCAATATTTACGGACTGGTCAAACTGGCTTTCGGAGATGGTAAAAGCTTGTTTGACCCAATAGATTTGTACCATAAAAATGGATAGGATCGCAATAATAGCGAAAATCGTTAGCCATTTTATGTAATTATACTGCATCCAAAATGTATTGACAATCCAAATATAAGGGCTCGTTTAGAGATTATTAAGAAGTGATCCGCTGCTTAACATGTGAATAACAGTCCTAGGTAGGATGGTTAACAATAGTGATGTCAATCTGCCATTG
>JANMMV010000739.1:0-1963 GCA_031373565.1 Saprospiraceae bacterium | reverse complement strand
AATAATATTAAAATTGAATTGAAAGTTTCGGGAGATGAAATTAGAATCGTACAATCAAAATGATTTTTTTAATATTTTTTTTAATTTTTTAACATCAAAATAAGTAAACAAAATGAAGAAGTTTTTATTCCCCGTCCTTATGCTATTGTTTATGGTAGTAAGTGCAAGCGCTCAGATGGACTCCACAAAGGTTATCGACAGTAAGGGTAACATTAAGTATGTTCTTAAAGCTAACAATCCGAACATTGTAACAAGACAAGACAGCTTAACTCTATTTGTAACTCCAACTCAGTTAGCTGATAGTTTGAGCGGTTACATGAAATATGCAGACACATCTGCTATGTTGAATAATTATATCAACTCTGCGAGCAATGGACTGACGAAAACTGGACAAACAGTGAAATTAGGAGGTACATTGACTGAATCAACAACGATTACCACAAGTGCATCAAACACCTTGAAAATTGATGGCTTACAGAGTGGTAGTAATGCGGACAGTCTAGTAGTTGTTGGTGCCGATGGTACACTCAAGAAAAGGAGTCAAGAAAGCCTGTTACAAAGTGGAGAGCAAGTATTTACAGCAACTGCATCTCAAACGGCATATGTAGTCAGTGGTGCAGTGCCTCTGCCTTCGTTTAGCAAGGTTTGGGTGTATAGAAATGGGGCAAAGTTACTGGCTAGTGTAGACTATACAGTCTCGGGTAGCACCGTTACACTCGTTCCAGATCCAGGAGAATGGAATGTCGCTACTGGTGACAAGATAGAAGTTCAATGGGTGAAGTAAAAGTATAACTCATAAGCAAGTGCAGGTATAATACAATTCATTTCAATTATTCCTGTACTTGCTTCATTCTATTTTCAAGAAGCCTCTCACCTTAGTACACATTTTCACAAAGGCTTAAATGCAAAACACTATAAAAATATTTTTTCTGTTTTTAATAATGGTAACTCTTGTATCCCATGTACAAGGTCAGATAAATGTTATTAATCACAAAGGCTCAAAGACTGTCATCGACACAAGTAAGTGGAGAATTAATGGCAGTAACATTTTTTTGAAAGACACTACGCTCAACTTAGGTATAGGAATTACTTTACCGCAAGCTAAATTTCATACTTCTGGCACGTTAAGATTTAGCAATTTACCCACCAATACCAGCAACACTAACCTATTAACGACAAACACAAATGGAGATGTAAGTCTCAGAACATTGTCAAACATCCTTAATGGAAATGCTATAACATCTATCAATGGCTTGACACCGTCCGTTCAGAGTTTTACTACTGGAACTACTGGAACTAATTTTAACATAGTTTCGTCTGGCGCAACGCATACATTTAATTTCCCTAATGCTTCATCGACGAATCGAGGATTGGTTACATCAACGGATTGGACTACTTTCAACAATAAACAAAATAACATAATCGCTGGTACAACTTCTCAATATTGGAGGGGCGACAAAACATGGCAAACATTAAATACTGCCGTAGTAACCGAAAGTACAAACTTATATTTTACCAATGCACGCTCTAGAAGCGCTCTTTCACTGACAACAACAGGAACAGGTGCAGCAACATATAACACATCTACAGGTATATTGAATATACCGCAAAGTACAAATCTAAGTTTATCTTCTTTCTCCGCAACGGCTCCATTGAGTTACAACAATACTTCGGGTGTTTTCGGAATAAGCCAAGCCACTTCTACGACTAATGGATTTCTTTCTTCCACAGATTGGAACACTTTTAACAATAAAGAAAATAACATAATCGCTGGAACAACTTCTCAATACTGGAGAGGGGATAAATCATGGCAGTCGTTAAACACAGATGCAGTAGCCGAATCAGCAAACTTATATTTTACAAATGCGCGCTCCAGAAGCGCTATTTCACTGACCACAACAGGAACAGGTGCGGCAACATATAACACATCTACGGGTATCTTGAATATACCGCAAAGCACAAA
>JANMMV010000726.1:0-2802 GCA_031373565.1 Saprospiraceae bacterium | reverse complement strand
CGGCGCAAAAAAAAAGGACATCGATTATCAATCGATGTCCTTTTTTAATTTCTAAAAACTTTTATTCGATAATTAACTTTTGATATTTATTACCAGAAGAAGTCACAACTTTAACCATGTACATGCCTGTTGACAAGTTTTGGGTATCAAGCCTCACTTCTACAATATCAGTATTGTATCCTGCATCTTTTACTGAAATCAACGTTCCCGCAAGATTATACATTTCAACTTTTACATCGGAAGGTGCATTGAGTACAAAAGTAACATTTGCATAGGTCCGTGCTGGGTTAGGTGCAATATTTACGTCAGCGATGAACTCAATTTCTTTTGTCCCAGAAGTAAAGCCGTTTGCAACAGCTACTGCGATCGTCGCACTTGTAGCATTTACGTACTCATTGCTATTTTTAAGAAGGATAGGAATGATATTGATTTTATCTGATTTCCACGTTGCTGCCAAGGTCGTAACAAAGTTATACGTCACTTTGTCCCCTTTTACAAACGGTCCAGAAATTGTATTCTCAGGCGTAGATTCTAAGCCAGATACCGCTCTAGCTACGTGATCGTAAGTCATCTGCGCAGCAGGTACAGGATTAGGCAAATTTTCATACCCACCCATAGGGCCATTAGTACCACCAGCATAATTGTTAGCTTGATTATAGGCAGCAGTAGTACCCTTAATGTCATCTTCAGTCAAAACCAAGGACACATAAAAATCACCATCTACGTCTTCTAAAAACTCAACATCAGCTGATACATCCAATTTCTTGGTAGTCGCATTGTACTTAGCCCCTGCTACGATTTTAGCTTCAGGCGCTTTTGCTATTTCATCGAGAAATGGCGATTCCGCTAATGCAGGATTTATGTCTGTATCCGCATTCGTTATTCTGTTAACACGTACAGTTGGAAATCCACCAAAATCTAAAAATGTTTCATACTCTGCTAATCTCATTGGCTCGGTAGCGCTACCACCATGCATCGCTATAGGTATGAACAATCCTTTATATAAAGTTGATAATCCATCCATAAATACAGCACCTCTTGGGCACCACGGGCACCATGTACCTGTCGCTTCTTCCACTAAAACTGCCTTATGCACAGCAGGCTGTACAGCTGTGAAAATAAAAGATGCAAAATTATTACACTCTTCACCATCTAGCGCTTGCCCATTTACTTTAGACAATCTTGCTTTAGCTTCGTTTACACCAGTCCTTAAAGTAACGTTTGGTAGATTATAATTTTTCTTCGTATTTTTTAGGATACTGATATTACTTAGCACCACTGTAGTATCCGGCAAGCCAGGTCTTGATACAACAATCTCTGCTGAAGTTATCGTGGTGGAACCGTGATTTCTTAAACTAAAAAGAGGTTTGTCAACCGTTCCCGTAAGTTTTCCTTTTGTCCATGTTATTTCAGAAATTCCACCATCCAAAGGAAGAGCTGTCGCCGTCGGATCATGGCTGAAAGACACATCGTCAACAAAAAACTCGCATATGTCAGATGTAGGGAATAAGTCAATAGAAGCAATACTGTTTGTTGTATTACCAAAAGCACCTACACATTTGTTATCGATCGACAATTTCCATAGATTTGATGAAAGATTGATATCAAACTCGATGTCAAACCATTGCTCAACCGGAAATTTTTCTGTCAAAAGAGGCACATTACTTGCGTTTGTGATCTGTAGATCGCCAGTCTGAGAAAAAATGGCATTGACTGCCCAAACCTGTCCTACTACTACATTTCCTTGAAAATTAAAATAGGCAGTTTTACCTTCAGGGACAAACATACTCATCTTGTATTTAAAAACTCCTGTCGTGTATTTAGCACCGAAAGGCAAAATGACGTCCATAGGACCTCCTGCAGGGTTCGATGTTTCAATTTTTATTGCGTTATTGGGAGATAATGATCGCTCAGATGATATTATAACGTCTTCATCCGAACCAGGCTTATTTCCCCATGTTGACCACTTAGTATTGGCAACTCCGAGATATACGCCAGGCGTGTAACTATCAAAGTTATCACTGAAATTAATTTGCGAAAAAGAGTTGATGGTAAAAAGTAGGATAAAACAAAGTGATGTAAAAAATTGCTTCATAATTTAATTGTTAATAATGGTGATTGTAATAGAAGATCAAAATTAACATAATTAGAGTAGAAAAAAAAAAAAAGTATGGGCAAATGTCGTCATTGATTCAATTTTCGATGGCGTTATGGGCGCTGATGTATTTATTAACCTATAAAATCACTATTTCAAATAAATAATGATCGTGAAATATAAAGACGTGTCTACATATGTTATATTTGTGAAAAATATAGATACCGTGGATTTCATAAGAAGAAACATACCTAATGCGCTAACTCTGGCTAATCTAGCTTTTGGGTTTGCTGCTATAATGACTGCAGATTTTTATTGGAGTCCCATCCTCCTTGTCTGTAGTTTCATTTTTGATGCTTTAGACGGATTGGTTGCTAGAGCGTTAGGTGTCAATAGTGAATTTGGAAAAGAACTTGATTCATTGTGTGATATCGTTAGCTTTGGAGTAGCGCCTGCTTACTTGTATTCGCTAGCTGCTCCTGATAGTTCTTTGTTGTCTATAGATGCACTTTTGTCTGGAGAGACAAATCTAATGTGTCGAATAGCACCCATTTTTATAGTTTTAGGTGGAGCTGTGAGACTAGCCAAATTTAATACTTTGCCTTCCCTACCCTATTTCAAGGGGCTGCCGATTCCTAGCTCAGCAATATTTTTTATTGGTTTGATTTTTAGCCTTCAAAACGGGTCATCAATGGTCGATACTTTGT
>JANMMV010000684.1:0-7433 GCA_031373565.1 Saprospiraceae bacterium | reverse complement strand
GGTGCCTCCGGATACACCGGGGCCGATCTCGTGCGCCTGGCGCTGAGCCATCCGCGCATCGAGATCTCAGCGCTGTCGGCCAATGCCAGGGCGGGCCAGACGATGGCCGATGTCTGGCCGCATTTCGCGCCCTACCCGGCCCTGCCGCGCCTGTGCAGGGCGCAGGACATAATCCACCTCCTTGATTAGCTGGATTACCACCATTGTCCAAAAAGTCCGAGAAAAATCCCATTACGCCGTTACAAGATGTCCATGAACTTACGGTGGTGCTTCCAAACGCGCCGCCTATCAATTCACCAACAGGTAAAAATGTCCATGTGTTTATCTTATCTATGGTCCATTCATTAAGGCCATTATTGAAATCACCTTGCCCTTGCATATTGCCCCAGATGGTAGTGCTAGGATATTTGGCTTTGCTAAAACAAGTATTTTCAAGAGTTACATTTAGGCCGCCTGCTACGATATAAGTCCTTATCTTTACACAATCGTTGTACAATAACATAAAGGATGGAATTGTCACCTGTGATCCGAATGAGCCCGAACTCATTGGAAATAGCGTTTGTGTTATGTTTGATGCACTGCCACATATAACCACTGCGATAGCACCTTTTTTTTGTGCTCTTAGGGCTTTGTCACCAAATTCACAAAATCCTCTATCAATAAATGCTATCTTTCCGCTAATATTATTGATCGGATCTTGACAACCAAGAGTTGGAGAGGCTGTATCATCATCAACAAAAACGGCGCTTGCACTTATCGTGGTACTATCCCTGCTTCCAAATTCTGCTCTCATCACTTCATAATTTCCTGCAATACTCGTAGGTGAAAGGATTTTCAAATTATTGATCTGTTGAGCATATAACCCCAGATAACATAGATTGATAGCAAAGATGATAGCAAATCTAGACATAAGTTTTATTGTTGAATCAAGGTAAAACTAATACAATTAAATGCCGGATAAACTAATAGCCCTTTAATAAAATCAAAATTCTTTGTATTTTAAGGAGCAGACGACATTTATGCCAAGTGATTATCCAAGATATCAATATATTTATCACGGCGATCGAATAACGCAATAATTCTATATCAATAATTCTCTTATATTTGTCTCCACATTATAAGATATTCATGTTAGACAAAATCGGTATAGCTAAGCGCATAGCACAAGAAGTAAAAGATGGTTATTATGTCAATCTCGGTATCGGCATACCTACTTTGGTGGCCAATTATGTGCCATTGCATCTCAATGTAGAGTTTCAGAGCGAAAACGGTGTACTCGGCATGGGACCTTTCCCTTTCGAGGGTGAAGAAGATGCGGATGTTATCAATGCTGGTAAGCAAACGATAACGACACTGGCAGGCGCTAGTTTTTTTGATTCTGCCATGTCTTTTAGTATGATTCGTGGTAAGCATGTAGATCTCACCATCCTAGGGGCTATGGAAGTTTCAGAAACTGGTGATATCGCCAACTGGAAGATTCCTGGCAAGATGGTAAAAGGGATGGGTGGCGCTATGGATCTCGTTGCATCTGCAGAAAATATCATTGTTGCGATGATGCATGTCAACAAAGCTGGCGAATCGAAGCTACTCAAATCATGTTCACTACCATTGACAGGTGTAGGCTGTGTCAAAAAAATTGTCACGGAACTTGCGGTTATTGAAATCACATCCGATGGATTCAAATTGCTCGAACGGGCACCGGGGGTTAGCGTTGATGACATTATCAAAGCTACCGAAGGAAGACTAATTGTACCAGATTATGTACCAGAGATGGAGATCTAGAACGGAATAGGAAGTAGGTACTATGGAAAACGGATTCTTTTTACTCAACTAACATAACTAGTTGTAGTCAGATGTCTAACTAATTTCTATCCTTTAATTTCTAACTTTAAGATCCCCTTATCACCCTTTACACCGGCCATTATCTGATATCCGAATGGCAATCCATCTTCTGTTTTTCCGAGTGGGATACTCAACGAAGGCATTCCGACCAGATTAGCAAGGACAGTATAGATATCTGACATGTACATTTCTATGGGATCGACAGTGTCTGAATGCTTCCAAGCTGCAGTCGATGTCGTAGGCAAAACGATAAAATCATAGTACATAAGCATGTTTTCGATTGATTCTTTGATCAATCTCCGTACTTGCTGGGCCTTCGTAAAGTACGCATCATAATAGGCTTCACTTAAGACGAAGCTTCCTAGCATGATCCGCTTTTTTACTTCATCACCGAATCCTTCTGACCGCGATAGTGCATACATTTCATATAGATTAGTAGCTGCGGATGATCGATGACCATAACGAACACCATCATAACGACTAAGATTGGAAGAAGCCTCCGCTGTCGTCAATATATAGTAACAAGGTACTAAGTAATCAATGTAGTCAAAATTAACGGCATCTACTTGATGCCCGCAGGCTTTCCACTGGTCTACTTTGTCCATGATGGCGCTTTTGATAGCAGGGTTAAGACCATCATTTTCTAAAGTAGGTGAGAGAATAGCTATCTTAGATTTTGCCTGGACATTTATAGATAGGTTTGGATACAAATCACCTTCAAGCATCGTCGCGTCATAATCATCATGAATACTGATCACTTTCATAAATGCATCAATGTTAGCAGCAGACCGCGCGATCAATCCCAACTGATCAAAACTCGATGCGTACGCCACAAGTCCATATCTCGAAACCATACCATAACTAGGCTTGAAACCATAAAGCCCACACAAGGATGCTGGCTGTCTAACCGACCCACCAGTATCCGTACCCAGCGCAACAAGGCAAGTCTTGGACTGTACGGAAACGGCAGATCCGCCACTTGAACCACCGGCGATATAGGCCGGATCAGCTGCATTTTTCACTGCTCCGTAGTAACTATTTTTGTTGGCAGATCCCATACCGAATTCATCACAATTGGTTCTGCCGATGATGATGGCATCAGCGTCCAAGATCGCAGTCACTGCAGAAGCTGATAATTGGCTTTCGAACCCTGATAAGATTTTTGAGGCAGCGGTTACACTATGTCCACGATAACAAATCAGATCCTTGATCGATACCACGGCGCCAAACAAGGATCCCAAATGTGGGTCATTAGATTGAATCCTAGCATCAAGTAAAGCAGCTTTTTCAAGTGCTTCATCAGCATAAACTTCAATATATGCATTGAGAGATTTGCTAGATTCTATATTTGAGAGATAATATTTTACCAGATTGGATACTGTAAATTCACCTCCACGCAAGCCTTCTTGAATACCGTCCAAATCTTCAGGAAATACCATCTATTCAGGTTTAAATTTAGTAATTACGTCGTCCACTGACATCAAGGTCTGCTCTCCTGTGACGATGTTTTTGACAGCTATCATGCCTGCATTACGTTCGCTTTCTCCTATGATACCGACAAAAGGTACTTGTCTATTATTGGCATAGGCCATTTGTTTCTTCATTTTGGCAGCATCAGGATAGAGATCACTAGGGATACCCGCTTGTCGCAATTTTGTCACAAGTCCGAAAGCATAGCGATGACTCTCTTCCTCCATGGCTATTAGTAGGATGTCGATATCTTTTTGCACATGGTCAGGGAACAGATTTAACTCGTCCATCACATCGTAGATACGTTCTGCACCAAAAGATACGCCAACACCTGACACATCATTGAGTCCGAATACACTAGTAAGGTTATCATATCTACCACCGCCGCCAATACTTCCCATGCTAAATCCCGGGTAAGCATCCGTATCTACCTTGGCTTCAAATATACATCCCGTGTAGTAACTAAGTCCACGCGCTAGACTGATATCCCAAGTGAGCTCTGGTGTTTCGGCACTTACGAGATTCATTACTTCTTTGATTTCGGTGACGCCAAGTGTACCTTCTGACGAGGTTACAAAAGCATCGGCTAGTTCATCTAGATCACTTATAGCTAAGATTTCTAGGACTTTTGTTGCTTGTTCAAGAGAAATACCACGTTCCCGCATTTCGGCTACCACTCCATCTCTCCCTATTTTGTCGAGCTTGTCAATGGCCGTGGTCATATCAATAAATTTGTCTGAAACACCTGCCACTTCGGCGATACCGAAAAGCACTTTGCGATTATTAATCAATATCTTTACTTGGATTCCCAACTTCCGAAAAACCGTCGAATATATCTGAACCAACTCCGCTTCATACATAAGTGAAGGTGAACCTACGACATCCACATCACACTGATAAAACTCTTGATAACGACCCCGCTGAGGTCTATCAGCACGCCATACCTGCTGTATCTGATACCGCTTGAAAGGAAATGAAATCTCGTTTTGGTGCATGACTACAAACCGCGCAAATGGTACAGTAAGATCATACCTAAGACCACGCTTGGAGATAGATGGGAGTACTTTATTTGAGTTTTTGGCTGCAAGCTCGTCAGCAGGTGCATCAGCTAGGAAGTCACCATTATTGAGTATTTTGAAAAGCAATCTGTCCCCCTCTTCACCGTATTTGCCAGTAAGGGTCGATAATAATTCGATCGTCGGTGTTTCAATAGGTAGGTATCCAAAAACCTTAAAAACAGACTTGATCGTTTCAAAAATAAAATTTCGTTTGACTACTTGTTCCGGTAAAAAATCACGTGTTCCTTTGGCAATAGCTGGTTTTGAAGCCATAAATATATGTTTTAAAATAGGGTACAAAGGTACATATTAATGTCTAAGTACGGAGTATTAAAAACATATTGTATAAAGAATGGAGGCAGGGATTGATGCTATGAACTATATCACAATTATCTTTCTTGTTAGCTTTTCTCCAGTAGTGGTAATAATTCGGACAAAATACAATCCCTTTGACCAATTTGAAGCGTCAATGACATGCTGATCTCGCCACGTACCCATTTTTTCTCCGCTGATATTGAAAATAGACACACGTTTTAGGTCGATTTGCTCACTGATCACGATGTTACCTTGAGAATGATGTACGACATCGGTTGGTTGAATTAGTTCAGAACTAGTAGAGGACGGAAAATTAAATATGGGAGCAAGTTTTGCCCAAAGTGCATTGTCAAATTTTACCGGCACGGGATTTCCATCATCAGTAGCTACTTCACCCAATCGAATGATTACCATATTTTGAGAGGGAATGACGTATACTTTTTGATCATTTTTGCCAAGTGCACTAAACATATCAGATGGTGCATTTGGTATAAGTAGACCAGCGAAAACAAACTGTGACCCCGGTAACATATATGTACCTTTACCATTGAGCCACCACAGATATCCATAAGCAGGATTGATGGTCTGGGATGATTTGCTCATCGCTTCTACATAACTTGGATTCTTGATGATATCCTGACCGTTCCAATTGCCATTTGCCAAAGCTAGTAGACCAAATCGTGCCATATCTCGCGCCTTGCTAACGAAAACATTGTTATAACCACTCTTAATAAATTGACCATTTATGCCAGTTTTGCTTCCTATTTTATCTTTAAAGTAAGTGTTTATTGTTTGTCCAGTTGCGCCTTCGATTATTTTATCACATAATGTGTAGGGTGCATTGTGATAGGACCATCGCGTTCCCGGTATCGCTTTGTATTTCAGGCATTCAGGATCTGTACAATCACCATTAGTGTCGTCAAGTCCAGTAGTCATTGTGACGTGATGTCTGACCGTGATCGCATTTTCTTTTGCGGTTTCCATTGATGTCCAGCCAGCTCCTATATGTTTTGATGACGGATCTGAGAGTTTTAATTTTCCTTCACCTTCGGCAGTAGCGATAATCATGCTTGTAAGAGATTTGCCAGCACTTGCCCAATACCATGGCATATCTTGGCTATGGCCATTTAGGTAATATTCTACAGCGATTTTACCATCTTTCAGTATGATGAACGCCTTGGTATCAACTGACGTTAAATAGGTTTTGAGATCTTCAAGTTTTGATACGTCCCATCCTTGTTCAGCGGGCGTTGTTGTATTCCACGTATTGCCTGCTAGCGGCGGAAAATACAATTGACCAAAACCCTGATATGCCAAAATCAATAGACAGCAGATAGTAAGTTTACTTTTAAGGTGCATAGGATGTGGGTTTACGTTATTTCTATTTGACTTTTAAAAGATCTGTAAGTTTAAAATTCACATTTGTTTTTTTTGCGTCCCTTCTATTAATAACAAGTGAGAACTGCAACAGTTTAGCGGCTTTGAAACGAAGGCACTTAGATGGCCATTTTTCGATCTGAAAATCTGCGGTGTTGAACTATTAAGCACCAATATAGGTTTAAAATGATTACAAATGTACTCACATGTGGCGTGATTTTCGCTCTTTTTTACACACTATTCGATTCCCATTGCTTTTGATCGCTTTTATATGGGCGGTTGAGATCATTGACAGATTATGGGATTTGGATATAGGACAATTCGGTATCTTACCAAGGACATTTCAGGGACTTTTTGGAATTATTGCATCGCCGTTCATACATGGTGAATGGAATCATATTTATAACAATACATTCTCTTTGTTGGCTACCACGATCATTTTAGTGTCGTTTTATCCGCGGGTTTCAGCTCAAGCTTTTATTGCGATCATGATCGGTACAGGCTTAGGCGTATGGATTTTTGCAAGGGATGCTTATCATATAGGGGCTAGTGGTGTTATTTATGGATTGGTTTCTTTTATCTTTTGGACAGGCGTTTTTAAGAAAAATCCCAAATCTATCGTCCTATCGCTGCTGGTTTTGTCAATTTATGGAGGTATGTTCGAAGCTATTTTTCCTAATGTGGAGCAGGATATCTCGTGGGAAAGTCACCTTGCTGGCGGTATAGTAGGTGTAATCGTTGCTTTTATGCTTAAGAATGTTACGGAAGAAGACGAAGCTCGTTTTCAGCATAATCCATGGGCAAACGATGACAAATCTACAGTCCCATTTCTACGTGCCGATATTTTTGAAAAAACTAAACACCAACGCTATCTCGAATGGCTAGAAGCAGAACGTATCAGACATGAATACGCTGCGCGGATGAGACAAGAAGCGATCGAAAGACAAAATATGGGTGGTTACAATTAGATTGGTCGACAACTTGCCATTCAAAATAAACGCTAATTTTTAAATTGTAGACACCTTGATTTTTGGTCAAGATTGCCAAAATGACTACTTTTGCGGCCTATATCGATTTTGAAATATTGTAAAAAAGAATAAAATGTACAGAAGTCATCATTGTGGCGAACTCAGGATATCTAATTGTGGACAAGAAGTAACCCTAAGCGGATGGGTCCAAAAAGGCCGTGACTTAGGAGGATTGACATTTGTAGATCTTAGGGATCGTTATGGTATCACTCAGTTGGTATTCAACATGGACGAAAATGCTGACTTGTGTACGCAGGCGCGTAAATTAGGGAGAGAGTATGTCGTGCAAGCCACGGGTATCGTGCGGGAAAGATCTAGCAAAAACGCGAATAGATCGACCGGC
>JANMMV010000679.1:0-6413 GCA_031373565.1 Saprospiraceae bacterium | reverse complement strand
CAGCATCGGACTTTATTTGACCATTTTTGGATTCCTAATTATTTTCGGAACTTTTGTGTGGTTCATTTACAATCAGAATCATTTAGAAATTTATCAGGATAAACTTGAAAAACAAGTTGAAACGTATTTTTCTGTTTGTTGATTCTTCATATATTAATTTCCATTACCAATAAAAATATGATCTACAGAAACGTTATTGACAATGGCTAATTCTGCCTTTAATGCCGATTGGTTCGGATCTGGATAACGATTGAGCCTACCAAATGGGTTTTCATTTGCATCCAGAAATACGCCTTCCTTGCCCTTAAACTCATCGCGAGCGCTACTATATGGCTTGAGACGGAGTATATTTTCTCGTACTAAACTATTTAATTCAAACGCCTTTTCCATATTACAAATCATTTAGTCTAATGGTTACTGCATTCTTATGTGCAAATAATTGCTCTGCCTCTGCCATCAACTCTATGGATGGGCCAATGTTCTGGATACCCTTTTTTGTCAACTTTTGAAAGGTGATTTTCTTTACAAAACTATCAAGCGAAACGCCGCTGTACGATCTTGCAAAACCATTTGTTGGCAATGTATGGTTAGTGCCGCTAGCATAGTCCCCAGCACTCTCGCAGCTATACTTACCAAGAAAAACTGATCCAGCATTCGAAACATCAGCGCAGTAGCTTTGCACATTCTTGACAGCTAAAATCAAATGTTCTGGCGCATACAGATTACTAAATTTGATGCATTCATCAATAGACGATAATAGAATAGATTTACTGTTGTGAAGGGCCGCTTTTGCCATGTCTTTGCGCGGTAGCGCTTCCATTTGTATAGATACTTCACTCAAAATTGAATCGATCATTTCACTATTATCTGACAATAAAATAACTTGACTGTCAGCGCCATGTTCCGCTTGTGACAGGAGGTCTGCAGCAACGTAAGAAGCATTTGAGTATTGGTCAGCAACAATTAATACTTCACTAGGGCCAGCAGGCATATCTATTGCAATGCCATAACCCAAAGCTGCTTGCTTAGCAGCGGTTACATACTGATTTCCAGGACCAAAAATCTTATCTACTTTATTGATCGTTTCAGTCCCGAAGGTAAGTGCCGCTATAGCTTGCATGCCACCCACTTTTAAAACCGTCGTAACCCCAACCAAGCCCGCTGCATAAAGGATCGCAGGATTTACATCACCATTTTGGTCAGGTGGTGTACAAAGAATAATTTCGCTGCAACCCGCCAATTTTGCGGGAATTCCTAGCATCAATACGGTAGAAAATAACGGCGCAGTACCTCCAGGTATGTAGATTCCTACCTTCTCGATGGGTCGGGTCTCGCGCCAGCAAAGTACACCGGTCGTCGTCTCTATTCTCTTTACTTTTTCTTTTTGAGTGGCATGGAATTTCTCAATATTGTTCTTTGCTAACAATATGGCATCCTTTAGCTCAACTGAAATAGCGTCTTTTGAAGCTTCGATTTCTTTTGTAGTCACTAAAAATGAAGCTAAACTTACCTTATCAAATGTTTGAGTGTATTTTTGAATGGCAATGTCTCCGTTTATTTGTATATCTTTAAATACAGACTGAACTTGCTGATTTAGATCTTCTTTTTGCAGTGTGGGACGAGCTACTAGTTTGTTCCAATCAACCACTTCTGGATATTTTATGTATTTCATTTGATAATATTTAAAGTATCATTTTTTCAATAGGTACTACTAGGATGCCTTGCGCTCCAAGCACTTTCAATTGATCAATTACATCCCAAAACTGATCTTCTTTAACAACAGAGTGGATACTGACCCACCCTTCTTCTGACAATGGTAAAATAGTAGGTGATTTCATACCGGGTAGAATGGCCGTAATGGCAGCAATAGAAGATGTAGGTGCATTCAACAATATGTATTTGTTTTCTGCTGCTGTATTAACGGCTTGAATTCTGAACAAAAGTCTGTCAAGAATAACCGCTTTTTCTGGATGTAGGTCCTTGTTCGCAATTAATGTAGCTGTGCTCTTGGCGACAAGTTCAACTTCTTTGAGTCCATTCATCAGCAGCGTGCTGCCAGTACTTACGATATCAAAAATACCGTCTGCTAGACCAATACCAGGGGCTATTTCTACACTGCCACCGATCTCTTCGATTTCCACAGTGATGTTTTTAGTGGCAAAAAACTTCTTGAGAATATTTGGATAACTAGTGGCAATTTTCTTATTGTTGAAATAAGTCAGGCCTGTATATTCTTCCTCTTTGGGTATGGCCAGTGACATCTTGCAGCCAGCAAAATCGAGTTTAGAGACTTGGGTGACGTCTTTTCCTTTTTCCCATACTTCATTTTCTCCTAGGATACCGACATCGGCAACTCCTTGCTCCACGTACTGCGGTATGTCATCGTCTCTGAGAAACAAGATCTCAATGGGAAAATTAGATGATTCCGCTTTTAACTTCCGGTCTCCATTTGAAAGGCTAATGCCACACTTTTGTAATAATTCCAGTGATTTCTCACTTAGTCTTCCACTCTTTTGGACAGCAATTTTTAATTTACTCATTGTTTACTTTGTTTAACGCCTGAGTAAATCAAAAAGGGATAAAAACAAAAAATCCCATTTGAATTACTCAAACGGGATTTCGATTTATTGTTTAATTACAGCATATCACTATCACATCGCTCGAGCGAAAATAAGGTGATGATGATGATGTAAAGCGTTAAAATTCATTACGGATATATTTTTGTTTGACCTAAGACAATACAAATGTAAACATTTATCTCGTTCAAAAAGTATTTTGGCTCTTTTTTTTGAAAATTTGCCCAATCTATGATTAAAGATAGATTATGGCGCCTTTTCAATTTTGTACAAAACTTGCCATAGAGTAAAAAAAAAGAGCTGCAATCTCATGAATTGCAGCCCTTGTACTCAACACTAAATAGTTTTAACCATAGTTATGCGGGATTACTTAGCAACAAAAACTTTCTTAGTTGTTGCGAAAGAATCGTTATAAATTTTCATCAAGTAAACACCATTGTTCAATCCTTCAACATTGATTTGATTGTTTTGATTAGCAGTCAAGTTCATTACAGAAGTAACAAATTGGCCATTGATATCAAACAATTGAACGTTAACGTCAGCAGTAGGATTTACAAAAATACGACCTGTTGTTGGGTTAGGGAATACACTAACTTCAGTCGTTGCATCAGTGACAACTTTCTTGCCTCTAACTTCAAGATTTACTAGCTCACCGTTAAGGTATGCTTCAGTAGATGAGAAATCACCAACATGCAAGTTGTTAACACCGTCAAGATTAAATCTTACAGAAACGATTGTTTTGTTAGCTTTGAAAGCTTCCATACCGTTAGATGTCAATCTTAAAGTTTGATCATTTTCGTTAACATAAGCGAAACCTTGTACGTCAGATAAATTAGACACTACATTGTTATAACCCAATTTTGAATTATTAAATGTAAGTGCAAAATCTAAAGAGTTGATTTCTTTTGTAGAAACCATAGATACTGGTACATCAACTGTGTTATCATTGTTGAAAGTAGCATTAGATAGATCAAGAACGATTCTATCATTTGTTCTAAGAGCAGGCTCAGTTACACCAGCAACAAGATTTTGGTAACTTCCGTTTGCATCTCCTAAAAGAATTCCGATATACTTATCTTCTTCAATAACAGCACACTTTGCCCAATCACTTACAGGGACAGGATTGCTGAAAGTAAGATTTGTAGGTACGTGATCTTTGTTATATCCAGCTAAATCCCACTTAGGATAGATAGATGAAACAGAATATCTTCCATCAAGATTATTCAATATTGTCAATTCGTTGATAAATACCCAGTCTTTTGACAATGCAGTAGAAGTACCAGCATTAGTGTAATTCCAGCTTTGTCTGAATTCGCCTATTTGCTTTACTGATCTTTGATTTATCTGAGATGCATCACCCGCAGAAATTTGACCATCAATATTTACGTCCATAGCTATCATTTGATAGATATTAGGAACAAAAGAAGCGTCATCAAGAAGTACTTTTCTTACTAAGAATGCATCAAATCCATTGATAACAGATTGTACTGATGCATCAGAAGCACCAGGAGTACCATTTCCACCAGCGATTTGTCTTTCTACACTAAGATACAACTCATTGTCATTTAAGAAATGAGTGAAGTTACCGATAGAATCAGGTTGAACTGGATTAAGAGCTCTAACACCAGTTTGTGTTGCACCATAGATAAGTGTAGGGTTAGTGTTAGAAACATTTTTCAATGGAGATCTATCAGCCCAAAACTCTAAAGTAGATGAGAAAGTAGAATCTCTGTAAGTAATAAACTCTTGACCTCTTACTTTTTTAGCAACTACTTGTGTAATATAAGATTCTTCTAATGTATCAATTGTGAATGCTACTGAATCATTAGATCTGAAAGCAGCTCTCTTTGAAAATTCTACACAGATAAGGTCTTTTCCTAGTGTTGCAGTTTGGAATCTTTGAGAAAGTGGCGCATTAGAGTTAAAATAAACTGAAATCAACATTTGCCCATTAGCAGAAGATCCTGTATTTACAATTTTATAAGACGTTTCAACAAGATTGTTTGGAGCATATACATTTCCTTTTCTGATTACACCTGTAGGAATAACTTTAGCTTTAGGATAACCCATGATTAAGTCATAACCGATTACATCTGATACCGCTGCAAGATTTTGAACAGGAACACAGATAGTCTCTTCATTACAAAGAGCCGTGTCTCTTCTGATCTCGTAAGCCGCTGCTGGAGTGATAGTGAAAGGTAGCGTAGATACAGCAGTATTACCTAAGTTATCTGTAACAACAACTGAAATAGTTCTTGCGCCATCAGTTGCAGGAGTCCATGCAGTCGTATATGGTCCAGCACCTAAAATTAATCCACCAATGTTGTTAGCACCATCTTTAAACTGAGCATTAACTACAGAACCATTATCTGTTGCTGTTGCATTAAGTGTAATTGTCGCACCGATCAATTGTGGTGATGTTGGAGCAGCTGTAAACGTAGTTACAACCGGTACTGGATCTGGAGTTACAGTGAATGCCAAAGTTTGACTTGCAGTATTACCCGCATTGTCAGTAACAGTAACTGAAAGTGTACGAGGACCCGCAGTCGCTGCAGTCCAAGATACTGTGTAAGGACCTGCGCCAGTGATCAAGGCACCAATGTTAGTAGCACCATCCTTGAATTGAGCACTAACGACAGAACCATTATCTGTTGCTGTAGCTGTAAGCATTACAGGAGTACCAAATGCCGCTGGTGACACAGGGCTAGCTGCAAAAGCAGTTACTATTGGTGCTGGATCAGCAGTAACTGTGATCGTCCTTGGCGCTGATGTTGTAGTTGCGCCCTGATTATCAGTAGCTACTGCTGTAATTGTAGCATTTGAAGTTGCTGTGAATGACGCTTGGTATGGAGAAGATGAATCAACACCTAATGAAGTTGCACCATTGAAGAATTCAACTTGAGAAACTGTACCTGGAGCAACATCTGTAGCAGTAGCCTCTAAAGCAACTACAGTACCTGTTGTAACACTTAAGTTAGATGAAGGAGTCGTTATCGCCACTGTCGGCGGTGTGTTAGGTGTAAGGATCAAAGATGGCATGGAATATTCACCGTTCGCAAGAACTGGAGAAGATGCAACCCATTTCTCAACTGTAGCACCTTGGTTGATTTGTATATTGATATGGTATCCAAAAGTACCAGCAGTTGTGAACTGTCCAAGAAGTACTCTGTTATCAGCGCCTGGGCCTGTTGCAGCAGAACCACCAGCTATGACAGCAGCTCCCGCAGCAAGTCCGCTCGTAGAGAATCTATTACCAACAACAGTGTTGTTATTAAGTACACCAAGAGGAAGAACATCAGGATCTGGATCAAATCCAGCACCAGAAGCAGCCAAAGCAACACCAGTGTTGAATCTACCGTCATTAGCTGACAATAATCCACCACCTGCTGTACCAGTCAAAGGATTACCTGCGATACCACCATCAACGTCAAGAGATCTCAAAATACCTCTTCTAGTTCCACCACCGCCACCAAAGCTTAGGTAAGAATCAAGTGCCGCTGCTCCTGTTGCTAAGCCTGAGTTTGATATAGTTTGAGGAAAAGTACCACCATTGGCATCATTCCAAAAGTTAGTTGAAGAAAAGAACACTAATGAGTCAATATCGTTTCCAACTAATACTGGACCACCATAAAGTGACTGAAGTGACCATCCAGTTTGAAGATTAGCATAAACTCTGTAAGTTTTAGCTCCTACTGGTAATCCCCACGCAGCTTGGTCTGCAGGTGTAGAAACATAATAAGTTTCTACTTCTATGCCTTCAAGCCCTACTTGAGCGAAGGTCACGTTTGCAGCGAATAGCAAACAAACAGAAAAGAATAAATTTTTTAAAAAATTTTT
>JANMMV010000584.1:0-5318 GCA_031373565.1 Saprospiraceae bacterium | reverse complement strand
GTTTACCAAAAGGACAAATACCAAAATGAATTTGAAGGCTTTGCCAATACAGGCGATCAAGTTGGGAAAAACAAATTACCAGCAGGCACGTATTATGTCATCTTAGATTATGGAGACGATAAAAAAGAAACCTATAATGGTATTTTGGTATTGCAGTATTAGTAAGAAGTAAGATATAAGGAGTAAGTATTAAGAATAATTTAGACATCAGCTCTGCGGAAATCAGCGAGATCTGCGGGAAAACAAAATAAAAGAAGATATGAAAAAACAAACGATAGTCATCATTGCCATCTTATGGTTAGTTGCTTTAGCTACAACATTAAGAGCCCAACAAGAAACTCAGCATAGTATGTACTTTTTTAATCCGGTGTTATTAAACCCGGCCTATGCTGGAAGTCAGGAAGCGATCCAAGTAACGGGAACGGCTCGTGACCAATGGACGGGATTAAAAGGGGCGCCAAAAACCCAAGTGTTATCCATACACTCGCCATTGAAAATAGAAAACATTGGACTTGGTTTAACCGTGTTAAACGATGAGTTGGGTGTGACTAAAAACACGGGAGTATATGCTGATATGGCTTATAGCATTAAGGTGAATAAAAAAAATAACCGTTTGGCTTTTGGATTAAAGGCTGGTGTGGATTTTTTACGTCAAGATTTTTCGAACTTAAGAGTGAATGATAATACGGATGAATTATATACAGAAGGGTTTAACTACCGTAAAAACTTATTTAACGTTGGTGCCGGTATTTATTATTATGGAAAAAGACATTACCTAGGTGTATCTACTCCGCGATTAGTAAAAAACAAAATCAATGTGAATGTGGATCAAAAAGCCTTGCAAGAAAATCACTATTACTTTTTTGGAGGCGTTGTGATAAAATTAAATCCAGCAATTAATATGCGTCCGTCTTTTATTGTGAAGTATGTAAACAATGCCCCTTTATCCATCGAAGGAAATTTATCCTTTTTGTTTTATGATAAAATATGGATTGGAGCCATGTACCGTCATGAAGCCGCAACGGGTTTAAACATCATGTATAACGTGAGTCAAAATTTAAGAATAGGCTATGCCTATGATTATCAATTAACCTCTTTACAAAAGTTTAGCCAAGGGTCTCATGAAATTATGTTGAGTTATGATTTAAGAAGTAAAGCCAAAGGATTTAAATCGCCACGCTATTTTTAAGTTATAAGGAGTAAGTATTAAGAGATAAGGAATAAAAACAACACAAATAAAAAACCTCTTCGAACTCATAAGCTCTTCACCTCTGTGTTGAAAATGAACAAAAAACATTAAACATTAAACATCGAACAACAGAAAAAACTATATGAAGCAACTACTATTACTATTAACCTTAGCCTTATTTACAAGCACCATAAACGGACAATCTTTATTCCAAAAGAAAGCCGACCAACTATACAATGAGCTATCGTATATAGCGGCGGCTGATTATTATAAGAGTTTGGTAAAAACGGATAGTCCTACTGAAGCTAATATGAGAAAATTAGCAGAATGTTACTTTAAGATATATGACTTTGTAAAAGCAGAGGATGCCTACAAAAACTTAAACACCAAGTTTGCAGCGACCATAACCGAAGCCGACTTAATTAATTACTTACAATGTGTCAAGTATAACCAAAAGTATCAAGACGCTCAAACCATCTTAGCACAACTGGAACTCAAGAGAAAAGACAATATCATCTCAAAGAACCATGCTAAGAACAAAAACTATGTAAAGGAATTAAAAGCCGATTCGGCAGCTTATACGGTGACGAACGTTGAAAACCTAAACACTGAAAATGCAGAATTTTCACCGGTGTTTTTTAATAAGAACCAAGCGGTGCTATTTGCGTCTAATAGACGCAACACATCCGCTAAAAACAAAACCTTTGCTTGGGATGATAGTTACTTTATAGATGTGTATACATCCAATAAAAAAGATTCCTTGAAATTTGAATCCACCATACCGATGGCCAAAACAGTGAGTTCTACTTACCATGATGGGCCAGCAAGTTTATCAGCCGATGAAAAAACGGTGTATTTAACCAAAAGTAATATTGTGGTTAAAAAAGTAAAAGGCGTTTTAGTCAATGTGGTGAACTTAAAATTATATATCCTTAAAAAGGAAGTGGATGGTAAATTATCAAAACCAGAAAGTTTCCCTTATAATTCTGATGATTATTCTTTAGGTCATGCTACCGTTACAAAAGATGGCAAGCGTCTATACTTTGTATCCGATATGCCTGGAGGATTAGGACAAACCGATTTATACTTATCAGAGAATGTCAATGGACAATGGCAAAAGCCAGAGAACTTAGGACAGGCGATTAATACCGAAGGAAGAGAAATGTTTCCCTACGTGCATGAAGATGGAACCTTGTTTTTTTCCACCGATGGTAGAGCAGGACTTGGTGGTTTAGATTTGTATTTTACCGTACCAGCAATGGATGCGTATTTTGAACCACAGAGTTTAGGCTACCCCATCAACTCCAACTTTGATGACTTTGGTTTTGCTTTAAACAGCGATTTAAAAACGGGTTACTTCTCCTCAAACAGAACGGGCGGGAAAGGAAAAGACGATATTTATTTTTTTAGATCCAAAGAACCATTGATGGGTGTGACTTTAAGCGGTATTGTGTTTGATGAGAGTAACAAGGAATTAATTCCAAATGCTTGGGTGTATTTATTAGACAATAATAAATTGGTGATTGACTCTACTAAAGTCAATGCAAAAGCAGAGTACAGCTTTGTCATCAACGACCCTAGTAAAAACTATTTTGTAGGCGCAAAGGAACGTTCTAAATATTACGATCGTTTAATCCCGGTGGGTAAATTACAAACGGGTGATAACAAAAAAGACATTGGCTTGTTTCCTAAATACAAGTTGATTTGTAACGTTACGGATGCTAAATCAAAAGACCCAATAGAAGGTGTTAAAACCACCTTTATTGATAAGGCGAACAATACACCAAAAACATATTCAACGGATAACACGGGTACGTTTACCGACATTATTAAAGGAAAAAAACCGGGCGATAAATTACAGTTCACCATTAAGTATGAAAAAGAAGGTTACATCACCGTTGAAAAAAACTACGACATTACTTTGGATATGAACACGGTGATTGATTTAAAAGAGACTTTGCAAAAACTAGAGATTGGTGCGGACATTGCAAAGATCATTCAAATCAATCCGATTTATTTTGATTTAGCCAAATGGAATATCCGTAAAGATGCAGCCACTGAACTTGACAAAATCGTCAAGGTAATGCAAGAAAATCCAACGATGACCATTGAACTTGGTTCTCATACGGATTGTCGTTCAACCAAAGCTTACAATTTATCGTTATCTGATAAGCGTGCTAAATCATCCGCTGCATACATTGTATCTAAAGGAATTACAAAATCTCGTATCGTTGGTAAGGGTTATGGCGAAAGCAAACTCATCAATGGTTGCGAATGCGAAGGAAAAGTGGTGTCTTCTTGCTCTGAAGACGAACATCAAGCGAATCGTAGAACGGAGTTCTTGATTACGAAGTTTTAATCACGCTATGGCGTGAGTTTTTTAAGTTGAATGAAAAAGCCTACTTGTTTATTGCAAGTAGGCTTTTTTTATTGTTCTTCAATAATAGAATGACCATTTGATTTGTCTCCAGAGGTCCACTCCCATGTTTCGTGAAGTCTAATTTTTCCATTCCCTAAAATCTCTGGCGTTGATTTACAAATGCCCGTCATTAACTCATGGTTTGTGTTTACTTGATGGTATCTCATATTGATATTTCCGTCTTTATCTACTAAACCAATTAAATGTCCTGTTAAGATTTTTCCACCTGAATATTCTGAACTAAGAATGTTTCCAACTTGTTTGTAATGAAATTTAGTTTCATTGGTGGTTTCACCATTTTCGCTATTACTAACTGGCCTAAATATTTTGTCGTTATAATTTACCATCAAATCATCGAGATAAAAACCTATCTTATTTTCTTATATCTTTTTGGATTTCTAATTTCTGGTTCTTTTGCAGAAGGAATGCCTGATACAAATTCAAAATCTAATTGTTTTTTTACTAAGTCGGCACGTCTTACTTTAATGGTTACTTTATCGCCTAAGGTGTAAATCCGTCCTGTTTTACGGCCAACCACACGGTAATTATCTTCATCAAATACATATTGATCATCTTTCATGTCTCGCATACTTACGCGACCCTCGCATTTGTTTTCAATAATCTCTACAAAAATTCCCCATTCAGTAACGCCGCTAATCACCCCTTCAAATTCCTGGCCTATTTTATCTTCTAAATATTCTACTTGTTTATATTTAATTGAAGCACGCTCAGCATCAGATGCTAACTTCTCCATTTCAGAAGAATGTTTACACAACACCTCTAGTTCATCTCCTTTTAAATAATGTGTGTGATTTAACTTCGCTTCTAATAAACGATGCACCATCACATCGGGGTAACGACGGATTGGAGAAGTAAAATGGGTGTAAAAATCAAAACCTAAACCATAATGGCCAGCGTTTTTAGTTGTATACACCGCTTTAGGCATAGAGCGAACCGCTAGTAGCTCAATCATGCTTTGTTCTTTTTTATCTTTTACATCTTGCAATAATTTATTGATTGATTGGGCTGTTTTTTGTCTGTTACCAACAGCTACCGAATATCCAAAACGCTCCACAAAAGTATTCAGTTCTACTAGTTTTTCATCTTTTGGTACATCGTGTATACGATACACCACAGCATCAGAGCCTTTATCCTTTTTATCTTTTGGCTTATTAGAGCCACCATTTTCATTGGTATCTGGTTTTGTTTTTCCTAAAAACTCGGCCACCTTGCGATTAGCCAATAACATAAAATCTTCAATTAACTTATGTGCATCTTTTTGTGTTTTAAAATAGACACCTGTAGGCGAGCCATTATCATCTAATTGAAATTTAACTTCAGCTTTATCAAAAAAGATGGATCCTTTTGCAGTTCGTTCGGCGCGTAATATTTTAGCTAAGCGATCGAGTACCATAATATCATCTTTATATTCGCCTTCGCCACCTTCAATTATTTCTTGAACTTCTTCGTAAGTAAAACGTCTGTGAGATTTAATTACCGTTTTTCCAAACCACTGATTCACAATCGTAGCTCTTTCATTCAACTCAAAAACAGCCGAAAAAGTAAGTTTTTCTTCGTGAGGTCGCAATGAACAAATGTGATTTGATAATTTTTCGGGCAACATTGGCACCACTCTATCCACTAAATAGACTGAAGTTGCACGTTTTTGGGCTTCTTGGTCAAGAAAAGTATCAGGTTCTACATAATGCG
>JANMMV010000146.1:0-4183 GCA_031373565.1 Saprospiraceae bacterium | reverse complement strand
TCGGGTCTGCTTTCCACGGCGGCATAAATCTGCTACTTGTCGCGTATTTGATGGTTCCTGCCCAACCAGCTACCTCCTCATAGGATGTAAACGACATTGGTCCTATTTCACCCGGACGATGGCAGGTGGTACAATGCTTATATATGATAGGTGCTATATCTTTCGCATAAGTAACTTCTTGTGCAGACAATGATAAACTGAATAACTGTAATACAATAAATGGGGCTATAAGTCGAATCATGGTATAAGTATTTAGTAATTATAACGATTAAGTTTTCAAAAAGTTTGTTTTGTTTCTATTACACAGCCTATTGGTTTAGTACTTGCAATGATGATGGATCGGTTATTGGCAATTGATGTCAACGCTTCTCGCAAATATTGATAACTAACATGGTATTTTCTTTTAGTTGGCGCTGTATAGCGATCATCTATACATCCTCGATAAAGTACTTTCTTTTTTGTTTCGTTATAGACGATAACTTCAGGTAATGCTGTAGCCCCAAACCGCATAACCAGCGTTTTGCCGTAGTCTGTTTTAGTAGGGAATTTAATATTAAATTTACGCTTGAAAGCTGATATCTGCTGTGGTTTGGATACAAAGTTGGGAAAAACCCCTAGAAACCCCGTCTTGGTCGACTTCAACGCGTACAAAGAATTCAATTCGGCAGTGGCTTCTTGGCAGATAGGACATTCGTCAAGCAAAAATATATAAACAGTAATGCTGTCTTTACCACACAATGGCCCTGAGAGACAGAAAAATAGTACAATTCCTAATATTTTTCTTTTCATTCAAAAAATTTAGTTTTAGACTAGATTGTAGTGCAAAAGTTTAAGTGCTCACATTACTTATTTAATATCTTTAATCATCATCGTCCAGATCCAAATCACCTAGCATGTCGGTTAAAGGATCAGCAAAAGCAATCGCATTTTTTACGACAAATTTATTGAGCACTTCTGTTTCTGATAAACCAAAAAGCACTAACTCCATCAGCGCGTTGATATTATCACCCTTTGCGAAATATGAGCCTGCTAATTTTTCTAACCCTGGAACTGAAAGTAAAGCTTTTTCGTACTCGGCATCCGTTAAATCAGTGAATAAATTGAGAGAGTTACCGTCTGCAAACCAAGCACGAATCGCACCATATTCATCCCTTAAATCGCGTTTTAGCTTTTGATTAGGATTAGGAAATTGTTCAAGAAATATTCTTTTAACAGCTTGAAAGATAAGACTTAACCCGACTTGGTAGGTACCTTGCTGTTCTCCTTCATAAACAAGTTCAATCTTCCCGGTGATGGCAGGAACAATACCCCAAAAATCTGACAATCTTGATGTGGTCCTTTCGTCTGTACTTCGCAATAGTCTTCGTTCCGCCGCAGAATATAGATTTTCGAGCGCCGATATACTCAGTCTTGAAGAAACACCGCTTTTTTCATCTACGTATTCACTTTCACGAGCTTCGAAATTGATCAACGCAATGATCTTCTTGTGCATTTGCAGCAAAGTGATTTTCTCTAACTGATCGATGTGGGTTTGCTTCTCTTGTTCCGTGATTTGCATCGCTTCTTCTACGCTATTAGGATAATGGGTCAAAATTTGCGATTCGATACGATCTTTGAGTGGTGTTATAATACTGCCCCGATTCGTATAATCTTCAGGATTGGCTGTAAAAACAAACTCTATCTCTAGTGGCAACCGTAACTTAAATCCACGAATTTGTAAATCGCCTTCTTGTAGAATATTAAAGAGAGAGACCTGAATACGTGCTTGAAGATCTGGAAGCTCATTTATTACAAAAATACATCGATGTGACCTAGGTATTAGCCCATAATGGATCACACGTTCGTCCGAGTAGGGTAGCTTCAATGTCGCTGCCTTGATCGGATCGACATCACCTATCAAATCGGCAATACTTACATCGGGCGTAGCCAATTTTTCAACATATCTTTCTGTTCTATGCATCCAAGTCACAGGCGTTTTATCACCATGTTCAGAAATCAGATCTGTGGCATATCTGGAGAATGGTGCCATTGGGTCATCGTTTAACTCACTTCCTGAAACTACTGGAATATATTCGTCGAGTAAATGTATCATTTGTCGAGCTATTCTAGTCTTCGCTTGTCCGCGCAGCCCTAATAAAAGTATATTATGTCTTGATAATATGGCTCTCTCAATATCAGGTAGAACCGTATCATCAAAACCAACGATGCCTTCAAAAATTGTCTCTTTAGCTTTGATTTTTTGAATCAAATTATCTCTAAGTTCTTGTTTTATGGACTTAGGTTTGTAACCAGATTTCTTAAGCTCTCCTAAAGTGTTGATGTTCGGGTGCATTTATGTTTTTTAAATAATTACTAAATAAATTGACTACTTCAACGGGTGGAACTTACTAAGCCCAATCAATAACACCACTTATATGAGATAGTTCAATAGGAAGAACACAACGAGATATACCCACAGACCATCTAAAAAATGCCAATAAATATTTAGGACGTTGAGAACTCGATATTTTTCTGGATCTGAGAAGTAAACAAGTACAGTTACAGGATCTTTCATTCGCTTGTAAGCTATGTAGATGAAATGTACCAAAAACGGAATACCTGCTACTAAATGTAAGAAATGGAGGCCTGATATAAGGTACATGTATGATGCCATTGTGCTATAAGCAACATCAACTTTCATATTATATAGCTGTTGCCAAGCAGTTATCTGCAGAATCAAAAACAAAACAGACAAACCTAGGGTTAACCATAAATACATTTTGAAAGCTGCTGTGTCGTCATCTACGTAGCTTCGCTTTGATCTAATCAACGTAAAACTACTTGCTAAAATGATCAATGTATTGAAATAAAAAAGACTTGGCAGAACGATAGGTTTCACCCCAGACTGAACTCTCGAGTACAAGTATGCGCCGGTAAATCCTAAGAATAAAGCTGTTATTCCAGCTATTGTCAAAGTCAATATTATATAATGTGGATGAACAACATAGTTTCGTCTTGGAACCACTTGATTACTTGTTTTGATATTGACGAAACAACGCAAGATATAAAGAAATGTTTTTAAATCATTGCAAAGTCACAGTACCTAGCTGGGTTGTAATCTCATTTCGCTGTTGAACTAAGACATTATAGATTTTCATATTTATTAGCATTTCTTCGTTCAAAATGTCATCCTTAATGGCTTGATCAATTTTATCTTTGATATCTTTAAGGATGATTTTAGACTTCTTGAGTTGAAGACGAAGTAGGGCACTATTTGTGTCATTGATATAATTATCTTCTGGCATTTTTTGGGTTTGAAGTTTGATCTCCTTGCGCTCCCAATTAGCAAATACATAAGGTGAACTCAATACATCGATCGCTAATTTCTGAATTTCAGGATCTTGATGCGATGAGAAATAGGAAGCCGAAATCGGTATTTCAGCATTGATCGCTTGAAACCCATCTTTCAGCAATTTTGCATACAGTGGGATATCAAAATGATCAATTACTTCCATCACATTTTCCATGATGAATTGGCCAACAGTGACATTTGTAGATTCATCAAAAATCTTATCACAAAATTGAATCATCACTTCGCATACAGCACGCTCTTGATACGCGTCATTAAAAATATGAACGGGTTGATCGCTTGATGATAATTTGACCTTTGTGGTGAGCCATTCTTCGCTGTTGGCATCAGGATCAGGGCGACCATCATTATCTTTAAATCTTTTGGCTTTGATGTCAGCCTTGATGATCTTGTTGACTTCAGAAACCAGCATATCTTCTCCAAAATCAAGCATCGTGGCACACTGACGCGTGTAGAGCGCACGTTTGAATGTATCCGGTATCTTTGCAATTGACTGAACGATGTCTTTGATAACACCTGTTTTACGAATGGGGTCATTGTTGGCTTCGGTGAGTAAAGTTCTCGTTTTGAAGAATAAAAAATCTTCCTGTTGCTCATCAAGATATCTTTGGAATCCATCAGGGCCTTGCTTTGCTAAATATGAATCTGGATCTTCGCCATCAGGCAATAAGACAAGTTTAATGTTCATATCTGCTTCCAGCACGAGATCAAGTCCACGTAGCGCTGCTTTCACACCTGCGGGATCACCATCAAAGATCATCTTTATGTTAGGAGTAAATCGCTTGATAAGTTTGATTTGATCGTGCGTCAACGATGTGCCTGATGCCGCTACCA
>JANMMV010000203.1:0-4538 GCA_031373565.1 Saprospiraceae bacterium | reverse complement strand
TTAAATGGATCGCTCCACTTAGGATTAGTCGTCATTTCAGTATCTGTAAGCGTGTGCAAGAAAGCTACTAATGCTTTCTTTTCAACACCATTTAAGTTCATTTGAACCACATTACCATGCGCATCTTTAAACTTAGGATCCAACGATTTGTGAGGTTTTATGCCTGAACTATAGTGTTCAACCACTTCTTCCAATGTTTCAAATCTACCATCGTGCATATAAGGAGCGGTCAGTGCTACATTACGAAGCGTAGGTATCTTAAATCGACCGTTGCCAACGCCATTATCTTTGTACACTAAATCCAAACCTATATTAGTGGCCCCTTGCATATCAACAAAAGCACCACCAAAAGAGCCACCACCGTCGCCGTAAGGATCGTTAGGTCCGTCTTGCGCTGACATAGTAGAACCACCGTGACAACTGCCACATTTTGCTCTTTCGCTATCAAACAACTCCTTGCCTTTTTGCTCTAATGCAGTGAAAGCATCCTTTATTTCTCCTGAATTTGCCAAATCTATTTTAGCACGATTTGATGTAATGGATCCTACAAACTCAGCCAATGCTCTTGAAATCTTTTGTTCATTTATCTCTTCACTACCAAACGCGCTTCTGAATAATGTTCTATAATAAGGTACATTTTGAAGCTTTGTGACTAGATCTCCAATATTTTCCATGCCCATTTCTATATGGTTTTGAACAGGTTTGAGAGATAAGTCTGTTATCGATTTTGATCTAGAATCCCAGAAAAGATTGTTTTGCGTGATAGGGTTGACGATAGCCATACTATTACGAGTTGTCAAACGTCCTTCAAATCCCTCACTAAACCTTTTTCCGTCAGCAAAGGCCTTATCTTGATGGTGACAAGTGCCACAAGCTACCGTATTATTTAGAGATAAATTCTTATCATAAAAAAGTACTCGACCTAATGTAGCGCCATTATCCGTCGGCTTCAATCCGGCGAATTTAGGGTCGAAATCTGAATCAAAAAAGTTTCCTGATATCTGAGCACCTTCCGGCAAAGATAGTGAATAATCATATGGCGTAGCTGGAAGCACTGGTGTTTCTGAGACATTAGCACTACCTCCCGGCTGTACATTTGTACTATCAGTACAGGCTATAATGCCTAGTCCCAATGCGAATAAAATAAATAAATTCTTCTTCATAATTTCAATATTTAGATTTTCATCAGTTACAAAAATATATTATTTATACTAAAAATCAACGTTTTATAAAAAGTTTAACACATTATATATCAGGGACATGATTTAACGAATGTAAAATTCCTTGTTTTAGGTTGGTTTATTAACAATATCTGGAACAATTTAATTTTCTCTAGTACAATCTCACATGCAGAAATATAGCCACAGGTGGATCAAAACTTACAATTGGGACCTCATCGCCGATACCTATTTTTAGGGCTGCTTCTGTAGAAATAAAAAGTCTCTTTGTAAAATAATATTCGATGCTATAGCTTTTTGAAGCACCGATAAAAGCAGATTCGTTATCACTATCGATCATTAATACACCATCCCATCCGGACGAATAGGTTAGTTTTCGAGATTTGGCAATGGGATATCGTTTCTCAAAGCCCAAACTCAAGTACAAACTTGAAAAACCTAAATCACTATTTTCATTTATGCTGGTGCCAAAATTTACCCTAAACGCCCTAGTTGCATAATATTTTTTCCATTTTAGCCCTATCGGACCTGCATCTGTATCCCCTAAGTTAAAAGGAACGAACTTTGATGCTAATCCAGTCACATTAAGTCCTATTTCTTTGGAGTAAGACCAGAAGTAAGGGTCATCTTCGTAGAGATCTTCTTCTGCATACGGATCATCCTTCTTATCGGTTGGTGGATCGACTACATCCGTTTGAGCCTGTATTGAAAGAGATATACCCAACATGGCAACCACCAAAATTTTCCATCTATTACTCATATTGCTAGTGATTGGATTGTTTAAAACGCTATGTTTACAAATAATGCTTGTGGCAATACTAGTTGAATCTTTTGGTCAGAGTCCCTGTTGGAAGTAATGACGGTATTATTTCTGATCAAGTTATCTGTTGATTTACTATAGTTATAATACATCGTGCTTTCGGTACTTAAGGAGATTCTATCATTAAACTTGAAATCAAATCTGATAAATGGCCCTCCACCGTATCCATTTGTTGTTTCAGCCGATTCAAATTCATTAGATTCTGATCCTGTATTTGTAAAAATAAACTCCTTCACATTCGAAACATCAGAAGAGCGATTGTAGGTTCCATCTATCCCTAAAGAAAACATAAATCTAGGACTGATAGGATAATGATATTCGAAACCAAGACGAGCGTCGATCGCTTTTTCAGAAAGTTCAATATTTTTTTGAGTTCCATTTGTAAATTCAAAAGTACTATTATTGTCTTGTTTATAATTGCCGCCTAATCTCAAGGAAATTTTACCAAAATGTCTTCGGTATATCAGCGAATAGGGCGTACCAATATTGTTGGGGTTGAGACTTAGCACATTACCTAGTACGCTTGTAACATTGACTCCGATCTCATTCTTGTGTTGATAAAATGTCGAGATATCCTTACTGGTTTCGCCTTTTTGAGCAGATAGAATGGTACCAATCAATATCAATTGGAAGATAAGGTATTGCTTCATATTGTTTTGTTGCATAGATCTATACAAACAAACGCTACGGGAATTCAATATGTTGCCTTGACTTTTTAAATAGATTTAAGATTCACTACGCTTCAGCTTTGATCTTCTCATGATAATCACGAACAGCTGCAAAAGAAACCGGTTTATCATTAAAAAATGCACATGTTTTTTGGATTTCGTCATCGGTGGCTTGTAGGTGATTCAGGATGTTCACGATATGCATCTTCATATGTCCTTGCTGGATACCTGTAGTAACGAGTGACTTAACAGCTGCAAAATTTTGAGCTAAACCTACAGATGCTACGATACTCATCAATCGTTCGGCATCGGGATGACCTAAAATTTCTAGTGTTTTCTTAGCCAATGGATGTAAAGATGTTAATCCGCCCACCGTTCCAATTGCTAATGGAACTTCTATCCAAAATCTAAATATTCCATCTTCTATTTCACAATGGCTTAGACTTCTATATTGGCCTGACCTTGCTGCATAACTGTGTCCAGCCGCTTCGACGGCCCTAAAATCATTGCCCGTAGCTAAGATTACCGCATCAATACCATTATATATACCTTTATTGTGTGTAGTTGCCCTAAATGGATCAATATGCGCTACTTTTACAGCTAGCTTGAACTTTTCGGCAAGTTCAGCAGTCATTTCTCTCTTAGAAGGTTTGTCCAGCTGATCTATGGGACACGATACTTCCGATCTTACTAGGCATTCGGGCGTATTATTAGATAAAATAGACATTAAAATGTTGACATCCCTCAATGAATCCGGTATAAGTGATGATTCATACATGAAAGTCTCTAGCGATTGAGCAAAGTTTTCTAAGATGGTATTGATGAAATTAGCACCCATCGAATCTCTTGTGTCAAAATGTGCTCTTATTTGGTACAAACCTGGTTCTTCGGCAGTAAAATCAATCAGTTCTACTTTTCGTAAGCCGCCGCCTCGATTCTCCATATTTATCATATGTGGACGAGAGTCCGCAATCAGTCTCTTCTTGATACTATCAAAGGTTTTTACTAGCAATGAAGTTGGACCATTCCAAACAAAATGCACTTGACCTACCTTAATATTACCTAAAATGGTTGTCTTAAAGCCACCGCGATCGAGCCAATATTTTGCTGCCGAAGATGCGGCCGCAACTACAGAGCTCTCTTCTATGACCATCGGCACACAGTACATCTCACCATCGATCAAAAAATTAGGTGCTACGCCATATGGTAAGATAAAGTTACTTATCGTGTTTTCACTAAATGCATCAATCACTTTCTGCATCGGTGCATCATGAAGCCAAAACGCTTCAAAATCACGACCTGGCGACGGCTCGATTTCTACAAAATGATCTCTGATCCATTGTATTCGCTCAAGTTTTGATAGTTTTGAAAATCCAGATATTGATTTAGGCAACATAGTGTATAAAAATAAAACGCTTCAATATTAATATAAAATAGGAAATTTACTCAGTATTAGATGGCTTTCAGCATATTATGGACCAGTGACAAACCGTTAAGCTGCAGTTCAATGTATTGTTGTAGTTTTTCATAATCTTCGGTTGCATGTTTCAAAAAAGGAGATGCGTGACCATAAATAGATGGTAACTTACACTTACTTGTCAAATAATAACCATCTACAAAATCTTTGACACCTCCTGATATGATGATTTGTCGACAGCGTAATTTATCCCCTAATTCAACTATCGAGTGATTAACATAATCAACCATCTCGGCAGCGGTATGGCCAATTTTTGGGATCATTTGAAATGTATCGCTGTACAGATCATTTGAACGCATCAATTCAAGTGATGCAAAATTGGTCCCTCCTATGGCAGCAAAATCAATCGCTTCTATCGGCAACTGCAATAGTGCTGCAATAGATCTTGGACCCAT
>JANMMV010000550.1:0-7191 GCA_031373565.1 Saprospiraceae bacterium | reverse complement strand
GTAACCACTCAACTTGATGACTATTTAATACGTGGTTGCTTAGTTCGTATTTTCTTACGTTTGGGCGTGAAACGTATAATTATTTGTAGTTTTGTCACAAAATATTTTTTCAAATTTGAATAAGTACAATCAGAGCCAACGTCTTGCCCATATCCGATATGATATACGTGGTCCTATATTTGACAAGGCGACAGAACTAGAAGCTGCTGGTCATAAAATCATTAGATTAAATATAGGTAATCCCGCTCCTTTTGGATTTGATGCACCACAAACTGTTGTAGATGCTATGGCTAATAACTTGCGGCGTTCACAAGGATATTCTCACCATTTAGGCATCATGTCCGCACGTCAAGCTGTAGTTGAGTACGCAAAAAAGCAATGTATAGAGGGAGTTACCACCGATCATGTTTTTATAGGCAACGGTGTTAGTGAGTTAATATTGATGACCATGCAGGCAATCATTGACGCTGGTGATGAGATACTTGTGCCATCACCCGACTATCCTTTGTGGACTGCCGCAGTAGGTCTATCAGGCGGCACCGCTGTCCATTATCTGTGTGACGAACAAGCGGACTGGTATCCCGATATTGCTGATATGAAATCCAAGATCACTCCTAAAACAAAGGGAATTGTCATCATCAACCCCAATAATCCTACGGGTGCCGTTTATCCATCAGAGATCGTAAGATCCATTGTGGAGCTAGCTGCTGAGCATAAATTGATCGTATTTTCGGATGAAATTTATGATAAAGTGTTGTATGACGACAACGTCCACTATCCGACTGCCACGTTTGATAATAAAGTACTGGTACTCACTTATGGTGGCATTTCAAAAAATTGTATGGCGGCGGGATTTAGAGGCGGATGGCTCATCGTTAGCGGCCCGGTCAGCGAGGCTAAGCGTATCCTCGAAGGATTGAATCTATTGGCAAGTTTACGCTTGTGCGCCAATGTACCGACACAACAAGCGATTGCAGTAGCATTGAGCGATGATAGTCAAATAAAATCATTGACTTCATCGACTGGTCGACTTTCTATTCAAAGAGATCTTATATATGATATGATCACACAAATCCCCGGTGTTTCGTGTATCAAACCAAAAGGCGCACTTTATCTTTTTCCGAAGATAGATTTATCCAGATTTAGTTTTGATGATGATGAAGAGTTTGCCTTTGATCTACTCTCGAAGCAGCATGTATTGATTGTCGCAGGCAAAGGATTTAACTATTTATACAAGGATCATTTTAGAATTGTTTTTCTACCCAATGAAACTTTGCTTAGCGATGCCGGCGTAAGAATTGGCGCTTATTTGGACGGTAGGAGAGTGTAGTATAGCATTGAATTGTAAAGAAGTAAGTCGACACGATAAAAAAATAATATGATACGATGGGGAATAATAGGTGCGGGAAAGATTGCCCACAAATTTGCAGCTGATTTTCAATTTCTAGAAAATGCAACCTTGATGTGCATTGCATCAAGTGATGACGAAAGAGCCAAGGAATTTGCAGCGCAATATGACATACCTTTTGCTATGTCCTATGAAGAGTTGTACCATTCTCCAGAAATTGACGCAGTATATATTGCGACAACACACAATTTTCATTTTGAACAGGCGATGATGTGTCTACAAAATCATAAGGCCGTCCTATGCGAAAAGCCTATAACCGTAAATGCGCAGCAAATCGAACAGTTAATACACGCGTCGCTACAAAACAACACGTTTTTGATGGAAGCGATGTGGACCTACTTTTTGCCAGCAGTGCAGCAAGCTAAAACTTGGATAAATGATGGTAGAATAGGCGCAATCAAAGTACTCCAAATAGAATTTTCTTTTCCTGCACCAAAGATTGACGATGGCAGGATCTACAACGCCAATCTCGCTGGAGGAGCCCTCCTAGACATAGGCATTTATCCGATCGCAATGGCTTATTTTTTTATCGATAAAGAGCCTTTATCCATCATTGCTTCTGGACAGCTATCAGCGACCGGCATAGATGAACGTGTAGGTATGTTTTTAGAATATGGGGATGCAAGCGCAAGCCTTTATGCATCTATAGTAACACGGATGACCAATAGTGCTAAAATCTACGGTACAGATGGCTACATAGAGATACCCTTGTTTTGGAAATCCAATGAAGCAAAATTATTTGATGCAGACGATCAACTTATTGACACCTTTCATGATCATCGGTCATCCTTCGGTTACCATTATGAAATGCAACACGCAAACGATCTAATTCAAAAGAACGAGATCGAAAGTCCCATTGTGTCTCACCAGCGCAGCCTAGATATCCAGCGGACTATGGATGAAGTACGACGACAGATAGGCTTGAAGTATCCGTTTGAGTGATCTACTCCCACTCCTACTTCTTCAAATTCAACCCATCACTAAAAACCTGAACGTAAGTTCTATTTTGGTATAAGACATAATGTAGTTTAGAAAAGTCATCAACGGGTGGAGAACCTATCATCCGCCGTTCTTTGGCTTTGATATCGTACATTTTCAACCCCGAAGAAGTACTGTAATAAATCATATCGCCATCAAATTGAAATGACTTGATCCCAGTCTCTTCATATCTGGAAACATACTGACCCATATTATCGAAAATAAAAAAGCCACGATTGCGATCACATAAGACTACATAATTTCCACGCTCTCTGATGTCTGTGATCTTAACTCCTGCCATTCCAAAATCATTTATATTTGACGATTCTACTATTTTGGTGCCTGCATCGTTGATTTTTATCAGCCTAAAAAGTGTAGGTTCAAATACCCAATAATTGCCATCATTGCTCGAAGAACAAGCCGTGATGTCAACAAAATTTTCTGCTAATGGAATCGTTTTTATTAATGTCAAGGTATTGTCTAATATATAGGCTTGGTTGAAATCATCACTAAAAGCTATGATTTGAAGTGGGTTTGTTACATCAATCGAAGATATGGTTCCACCACGACGATTGGCATATTCAAAGGCCTTGGTTAGATCTGTTTTGTAATTTGTAATTTTATTTTTAGTATCGAGAATATAGAGACGTCCTAGATTATCAATTTCTACGATCTTGGAAACTACGTTGATGTTATAATTATGGTCGGAAATAGGTAGTTTTGCAGTAGCTGTTGATTTGGCTGTGGTACACGATTCCATGCAAAGAAGGGGAATAATCAGCCATGCAATAAGGCTAGGTAAAACGATGCTTTTAATGCTTTTAAAGATGTTCATTACCAAATATTTGTGTGTGATTACTTTCAAAAAACGCAAGCGTAAAGTCTTTGCCATCCCAAACGCCATAGGAGCTAGCATACATCCATTCACCTAGGTTGTAGTAAGTGCCTTTGCCTGATTTCAATGTGTACTTAATAGGTAAATGACGATGACCGAATATGTAATAGTCAATTGGATTTTGAGATTGTGCACTTTCTACATAAGCAACTAGCCATTCTTTTTCAGCATCTTGATACGGTTCCTGTTCGCCAGGATATCGTCTATCTTTATAACTAAACCATCGCATCAATCCTAGTGCCCATGTAGGATGCACAATAGAGAAAAGCCTTTGCGCTAAGCGATTGCTAAATACCTTTTTCATGCCTTTGTACAGATTGTCATTAGGTCCTAAACCATCGCCGTGTCCGATCATAAATTGGAAACCGTCTATTTTTTGCGTTATGGGTTTTCGATAGGTCACTATACCTAATTCCTTCTCTAAGTATGCAAACATCCACATGTCATGATTGCCTGTAAAAAAATAAATCTCAATACCGCTATCCCGCATCGCAGCTAGTTTGCCCAAAAAGCGAACATACCCTTTGGGTACGGTTGACCGATATTCAAACCAATAATCGAATACATCACCTACTAAATACAAAGCTTTTGCATCCTGAGAAATCACGTCTAGCCATCGAATAATTTTACGCTCACGCTCAGCACTTGTCTGATGTTTAACATCGAGTCCTAAATGAAAATCAGATGCAAAATATATCTTGTTTTTGGACAAATCAC
The DNA here is from genome assembly GCA_031373565.1 of Saprospiraceae bacterium. GTDB lineage: Bacteria > Bacteroidota > Bacteroidia > Chitinophagales > Saprospiraceae > OLB9. The sequence continues at coordinate 3,193 of JANMMV010000550.1, read as the reverse complement.
TTAATAGTTAAATACGCTTAAAAGAAAGTAAAATTGAAAAAGAATAGGGTAGTGTTCCTTGACTGATCTAAACAAATCTTGGGTCAGCAACCATGACTTCGCCGCATTTAGCACATTTGCGAAGCTCATCAGAACCATAAAATTCTTTGAATCTTGGGATAAAGTCTTTCTCAATATTTTCTAAAACAAAATATGTATCATGAATTCGGTTATTGCAATGTTCACAATACCATTGAAGACCATCTTTTACAGTAGGCCGTTTTAATTCGATGACGAGCCCGATTGTACCTTCCGGACGGATGGGACTATGTGGGACTTTAGCGGGAAGGAGAAACATATCACCTTGTTTGATCTGAATATCTCTAGGTTTTCCATCCTCTTGGATACGAACGGTGATATCTCCTTCTAGTTGGTAATATAGTTCTTCGGTTTCGTTGTAATGGTAATCTTTTCGAGCGTTAGGTCCCGCAACGATCATAACGATGTAGTCACCTGCATCACGATACAAGTTGCGATTGCCCACAGGTGGTTTGAGTTCGTGGCGATGCTCGTCGATCCATTGTTGGATATTGAAAGGGCTTGCTACTGGCATAATCTGTTGTATTTAGCTGGTTTGTGTGTCAAAAATAGTGTTTATTGATCATTTGTTCCCATTATTTCCGATTGTATTTGTTTCATAAGTCATTATTCCGTTTCAAAACAAGTCCGAATCCGTACCTTACCGCCTTCAAATCATCTAATTTCTTATGCCCTCTATTCAAAAATCCATCATCATTAATGCAACACACGTTGATGTTTTCAATATATTGGTTGATGTCATACATTGGCATACATGGACGCGATCGATCATTAGTGCGGAGATAATGGATAATGAAGCGCTTAAGATTGGCTCGAAAGTTAGGCTCTATCAACCTCGGAAGAGACCTGTTATCTGGGAGTTAACGGATCTGCAGGATGGTCGGGGGTTCACGTGGGAGACTAGGACTTTTGGGTTAAAAGTGACAAGTTCATACTGGGTTGCGTCCGCAGTTGATAGTGCAAAAGTAGATATGAGTGTTGCAATTAGTGGATGGTTATCGCCAATTTTGTTTGGTTTGACTTGGGCTGTCGCCGAAAATTTTATGGAAATGGAGATCCAAGGGTTGAAACGGCATGTGGAGATGCATATTACTCAAGAAAAGTTATAAATGGTACTAGTTTATCTCTTTTGCTTGCAATGTTATACAGGATAGATACTGCGACAAATTGAGAACAATGATGAAATTTGAGTCTTGGCAAAATAGATATCCCACTGTATCTATTGTAGCTGTTAAACTTTGTACTTCTCTGTTATTGATTTTTATCAAATCTATCTCATCAGAAAATGTCAAATGACCATACATTTTTATAGTTCTGCTAATTTAGTTTAAATGCTAATTTTAGACTTTGATCATCTGGTGGTTTCCAACTGTAGACTATATTTTAATAAATTTAAAGGACCTAAGTTTTGTCTTGTTTTGGACAACCAGAAAGTATAGTCCTGAAGACAAATTGGTAATATCGATCGTTGTTTTATCGTTAACGATAGGGTATGTTCTCCCAGTTATGTCTACTATGGTGTGAAGTACTGGTTCATTGTCATTTCTGGTTTCTAAAGTAATATAATCTGAACTTGGATTCGGTGAGATTTTCATTTGATCCAATGCGAGCTCTTCTGAGCTACTTGACTGGCTTAAATCATAAACTCTAGTAAAATCTGTATACGGTGGAGAACTAGACTGCTGCAAACTAACATATGAGACTAATAGTGTTTCGCAATTGTCTAAGTATTTAACTGAATGAAATTTGTGGGTAGATGGTGGAGCTGGAATTTTAACATTTCTTAAAGTAAATACGGAATCACTCCTCTCATAAATGTCCACGCGACTGAAACTATTCACGTTTCTATCAGTGAGACCAAAAGCTATACAGCCAGCATCAGGTGATATACTAACACTGGCAAAGTAATAGTTTAAATCAAAATTTTGTTCATAAACTGACTGCCATTTACCGTCCTGCTGTTCTTCAAATTGATTATATTTGTAATAAGTGAATGGTATGTCATTTACATCAAAACTATCAATCTGTGTCACCAAATGTATTTTAGATTCATCTGCCGAAATCAAAATCTCCCTCGTTCCTGGTCTTTCTTTAAAATTAGTCTTATTATAAACTATTTTATCCGATTGCGTCCAGACATTATCTTTTAAATCTATGATATATAATGGTCTAGGATCATTCTGTTCACTTATAAAAATCCTATTCCCGTCCTTCGAAAATTTAAAAAATGATGGAAACCCAAATCCGCCCAAAAGTATTTTTTCTATTAAAAATGGTGGACCAACTAATTTCCACTGATTACTTTTATTCTCGAACATACGCAAAACGGTTTTATCACCCTCAATACGTTCGGCTATAGCAATTCGTTGTCCGTCGTCCGATAAAGCCGTCACAACAAACTTATAATTGTAATTATCAAATTTCTGAATTTCAGATGTCTGTTGCAGTATCCATTTGTTATTTATCAAATCATAAAGCTTAAAGTAATCTGTATTATTCCCAACTTGATACCATGATGTTGAAAGCAATCTTGTTCTTGACTTGCTCAAATGTGCAGTGCCAAAATACTGTTGATTATCAATAGAGTCTCCTATGAGCACTAAATTATCATTGTGTGCTGTATAGCATTTAATATGAGGGCTTTTAGAGAAGCAAAACACAGAATCGAAACCTGTTGGTTGAGAACCATCATTAAAATAATAGATTGGAATATCTTTACCAATTTGGCGTTGACTGGTTACAATATTACTAATCAAAAGTGCAATAATTAATGATATTATAATTTTCATATTACAAGAATTTTGATTTTGATTGAGGGGTACCAAAATAGTAGCCCTCCGATAATTATTTACTCGCAATAAACTAGGAATGATGTACAAACAGGTCCAAAATTACAAATCTCGCCATTACAGTCCATCGTGCCAGATGCGCATACATAGTACGTAGACCCTTGTAGATTAATCGGGGTATTACCTTCAATAAGATAAGTTAGCGGTGTAGATGCGTTCTGAAAAACAAACATATTTGGAATTCCTAGAAATGAAAATCCTTGAACATTTATAACGCTGCCGTTCAAACCACTTACTAGAAGCGATGATGGACTTTGAGAATTATA
>JANMMV010000542.1:0-2463 GCA_031373565.1 Saprospiraceae bacterium | reverse complement strand
TTGCACAATTTTGGGTTTGATTTGCAAAATTTACAAATCTTCAACTTGTTTTCGTTTGACCGCTTTTATCGGCTTAAAATAATTAGGAGAGAAACTGGTCACTTTTTTGAATTGATGACAAAAATGTGAAGCGCTGCCTTTTTGTGCTGCAGTGGAAGTTGAAATGGCTACCAGTAAAGTCACCACCAAAACTATAGAGCAGCTAAAGTTGTTGAAGAACCGATGGTATCCAATGCCATTTGTTCATTCAATTTTATTTTGCAACTATAAGTTTTTTATGAAATATTGTATCATTAATTACGATCTTTAGAATGTACATTTTATCGACTAAAGAATCTCCAGATAATACTAAATTATGTGCACCGGTTGACTGAAAACCATTAAATATTTGATGTATTAATCTACCACTTAAGTCATACATCTCAATGTTTAAATGTGAGTCACTTTTTAAATCATATGGTATATTCGTATTTGAAATAAAGGGATTTGGAAAACTGCCAAATGCAATATAAGAATCTAATTCTGTCAATTCATTTGCCACAGTTCTCGATGTCACTAAATGGTCATTATTTACAACCATAGTCTGCCATATATGATTAATTTCGACGGTTTTACAAATATGAGAATTGCATCCAACGATTTCATCAATAATAAATAAGCAAACTGTATAAATGCCTGTATGGGCATAAGTATGATGTGGATTTTCATCTGAAGATGAATGCCCATCACCAAAACTCCAAAAATATTGAGTGTGATCATTTGTATAAGAAGATGTATTAAAAAATCGCATTTTATTGCTTTTTGAATCATAATGTGATGTAAATATAGCAATACATTCATGGGCAATAGGGTGGATCGTCACAGCATGGCAATAAGTACTGCTACAACCGTGATTGTTATGCACAGTCAGGCATACCTCATATGTTCCGGGATGAGCGTATGTGTGATGTGGATTTTTGTTGATAGAGCTATGTCCATCGCCAAAATCCCAGAGCCAAGAGGTAATTGGAGTTGAGCTAATCGTCGAATCAGCAAAATTTACAGTTAAAGGTGTGCCCGATTGCTGAAACCCAAACAAAGCATGACACCCTGTTTGTATTGTTGAGACCGTCACCGCATGGCAATAAGTACTGCTACAACCGTGATTGTTATGCACAGTCAGGCACACTTCATATGTTCCGGGATGAGCGTATGTGTGATGTGGATTATTGTTGGTCGAGCTTTGGCCATCGCCAAAATCCCAGAGCCAGGAAGTAATTGGAGTTGAACTAATTGTTGAATCCGCAAAATTAACAGTTAAAGTTGTACCCTCTTGCTGAAATCCGAATAGAGCGTGGCACCCAGTTTGCACTTGTGATAATTTGGGTATTAATATAAGTGCAAAACTAATGTAAATGAGTTTATACATGTTTCATCTGTTTATTTTATTTGTTTCTTAACGGTCATAACTCGTCCCGCGTTACCAGCGGGATGGAATGAGCATGAAAATAATCACCAAGGTTTGTGTACCACAAAGATGGTTCATGCTCATTTCATATTTTATTAAAATTAATATTGAAAAACTGAGATCGGCGTTATGATCAGCATATTGCCAATCTCAGTTGAATATTCGTTTGATGAATATTTTGTCACTTAATGATCGTGCCCTTCATGATTTTCCAATGCTGTCATATCCATACCGCATTTAGGACATTTACCTGGCATGTCGTACGTTTTTTCTCCTTCACACTTCATAGGGCACTGATAGACGGCAGATACAGGTTTTGAAGCACTAGTAGTATCCACACCTGTTTGTGCAGTTGTGGATGGTTCTGCTTGCTGGGTACTGGTTTTACTGCCGCACGATGCCATGGCGAAGGTGATGATAAGAGTTACGCTTAAAGAAATGATTTGATTTTTCATGATGAAATTGTTAATATGTTTATAAGTAAAGCATCAAAATTTACATCTATTACCCATTGTGTGGTTATAAAATTGGTGATCAATGATGTAATAATATTGTGCATATCAATGAATATCAGCAAATTAACGAAAAAATTCAAATTTTTCTGGACTTCTTCAATTGCTCGTTCTTGTAGTCCTTTTTCTAAAGGTTTTAGGATTTTGGAGGATAGTTCATTTTTAGTTTGCTCTAGCTGTTCAAGAATTTTATATTTTCTATCTTGCTTATCTAATAATTGTAATTCTTGGCGAAAACTTTGACTAGCTTGAGCAAACTTTTCTAACTTATCACCAGCATCCTTGGTATCAATTTGTGGTGGATTATTTTTATCTATTGTGTCTGCTGGTAAAGCAAGGATTAATTGATCTTGAGATTTCTGATAATTATCATAGGCGTTTTTCAGAGCCTTAAATTTTTGTTTTACTTCAGAAGAGTTTGGAGAGGACGTTTGTCCCGTTGTCGGACTCGGAGATATTTGAGGAGACGTTGAACTGTCAGGGGGTTCAGGGTTTTTGCCAGAT
>JANMMV010000514.1:0-1857 GCA_031373565.1 Saprospiraceae bacterium | reverse complement strand
TCATCATGGACGATAAAATCGTGACTGAACTTATACAAGATGATTGCACTGAACGAAATATCTTAATTGAAATCCAGTACATCGAGCAAAACAGGTCAAAGATGATTGCGGACTACCATAGAATGCGCAAGAAACTGGGTTCTAACGGTTCATTGCCACAAATCGCAAATTCCATATATCAGTTGATCAAATGACAATAGCTGAGATAAGCCAAAAAATTGTTTCGGACCTAAGTTATATGAGATGGCAAGAATGGGCAAGTACGATTTGCCAAGTAGCTAGTGTGTGGTATGCTCGCAAAAACCATATCTACGTCTACCCCACTGGAATTTTAGGCGTTTTACTGGCTGCATGGGTTTACTTTTTTGTTTCAAATCCACCTTTGTATGCGGATGGCTCTCTTAATATATACTACTTCGTAATGAGCGTATATGGTTGGTATATTTGGAGTCAAAGGACCGAGAATGACAAAATAACTTTCCCCATTTCGTGGTGTGATCAGAGACAATTGTCAATTGGGTTAGCCTTATTTGGCGTGTCATGGACATTAATCTATTATGGCCTTTATTGTTGGACAAATAGTGATTTCCCCGTGTTGGACTCGCTAGTTTCGTCTACAGCAGTCACAGCGATGTGGTGGATGGCTAAACGAAAAGTTGAAAACTGGCTGGCATGGATTGTATCGAATCTTGTAGCGGTACCATTAAATTTTTATAAAGGATTTATTGTTTTTGCATTCATGTATATCTTATTTCTGGCCTTAGCAGCAATGGGCTATCTAACATGGCGCAAAGAAGCAGCGATAAAGAGCTGATTTTGAAAGTAATAACCGTAAACTATTTACCTTCTAGATTGTCTTATTCTCAATTATCCTTTAATATCGTATGCCGCAAGAAACACGTGAAATATTCAATCCAATCAATCCTGAAAAAGTAGCCGAAAACCCAAGTCTCCTACCCTACGCGCACCATGTTGGCAGTGCCATCATCAAACCAATGGACAAAGGTAGAACCAAAGGAGTGGCTATGAAGGCCATGTATCAGCAGACAGACACACAGCTGCACCAAATCAAAGAACAAGTAGAAACACTGATTAAGCAAGCGCAGGCGATTCATGACAGAATTACGATTTCTGAACGCATTTATAAGGCAGATTGTGGTTTTAAACCGCTTGCAGGAAATGTTTATTATCTTTACGAAAAGAAAGATGAATCGTGGGTGATCTCCATGGTAGCACCTTCGGAATGGGGTTCCAAACAGCCGTATAAATATCTCGCCGAAGTAGAGTTGCTGGCAGATTCGACATGGAGAATTATTGATAAATCAGAAGACCTTTAATACATTATCATGATAGGATGGAGTTTCAAAAATTTCGAACCAGATGAAGACGAGAGTACTTTTGAAAAATTATTGAAGATTTTCAAAGAGTTACTGATTCATACTTCAGGAGATGTTTCCGAGGCATTGTCATGGTTGACGGCACTAGATAAGCAGTATAACCTTACCACTCCTGATTATGGCATTGCTGACTTTATCCAAGAACTCAAAGATAAAGAACTCATCTCAAATGAAGGCAGCCAACAAAATGGTATAGGTGGTTACAATCCCACTGCAAAGATGGAAGGTGCCCTTCGTAAAAAAGCACTTGAAGATATCTTTGACCAACTAAAAAAATCTAAAGCTGGTAATCACAGCACAAGAGCAACAGGACAAGGCGATGAATATACATCAGAGTTGAAACCTTATGAATTTGGTGATAGATTGGACAATATCGCGATGTCAGAGACACTGAAAAGTGCCCAGATCAATCACGGAATAGATGATTTTATGATCAGTGAGAAAGATCTTCACGTACATG
>JANMMV010000487.1:0-3207 GCA_031373565.1 Saprospiraceae bacterium | reverse complement strand
AAACACACCCAAGATCTTCTTATCTGGAAACAGCTCTCTCGCAGCATTGATAGCCGCTTTTAACTCACTCGGATGATGTGCATAATCATCGATGTATTGAACATCATAACGCTGCACTACGCGCTCAAATCGTCTCTGAATACCATTAAATCCGCCTATTGCCTGTTTTATCTTAGCTTCTGTCACGCCAAATATCAATCCCATCGTGATCGCAACGGTCGCATTTTCGATATTGTGTCGACCTGCCATACTGGACTGAATTCCTTTGATTTCGTGCCCCATTCCGACATAGTCAAACTCAAATTTACCATCTACGACTTTGATATTATGATAGTAAACGTATCCCCGACTTTCGCCGAAAGGAAGAACAACAATACCGCGGTTTATCAACTGCCAAAACTCCTCTAGTGAAAATTTGTCCAACCACTCAGCTTTTATCAATAACGTCCCACCGTCCTTGATCTTCGCAGCAAAAGCTTTGAAGCCGTCTATCATATGATCTTTGTCACCGTAGATATCCAAGTGGTCGGGATCCATTGATAGTATACAAGCAAAATCTGGATCAAGTCTCAAAAACGATCTATCAAACTCATCCGCTTCAAGAACCACTACATCACTGCTTCCGATTACACAATTGCTCCCATAATCCACCACAATACCACCCAAAAATGCCGATGGATCTACGCCACCTACCTTGAGTACATGTGTTGTCAACGAACTGGTGGTCGTTTTGCCATGCGTGCCTGCGATGCCTATTGATCTCATGCCTTGGCTTATCAAACCAAGCGCTTCTGACCGCTTCATCATCGAGATACCAGAAGTCAAAAGATGATTGTAACCTTTATGATCTTTAGGGATTGCTGGTGTGTAAATGATCGCATCAATATCAGGAGGAATACTTTCAATCGTATCGTCATAATGCACCGTGATCCCTTCGGCTATGAGCTTCTTTGTCAACTCAGTTTCTGTCTTGTCGTAACCAGTGACTCTTTTGCCACGGGCCTTAAAATATCTTGCTATTGCGCTCATGCCGATACCGCCGATACCTATAAAATATATGTGCTTGGCTTGGTTCATGACGCTTTATAATTTACTATTCTCAACACATTCTCAGCAATAACTTCTGCCGCATTTGGTCTACCAAAATAAGTCACATTCGCTTTCAAACGAGCGATCATCACATCATCATTTAATAACTTAATCATCGCTGGTACCATCATTTCTTTAGCATCTATATCCTTGATCATAAGTGCAGCATCCTTATCTACAAGTGAATTGGCATTGACTGTTTGGTGATCTTCAGCGACATTAGGTGATGGTAGAAGTATAGCTGCTTTGCCTAATACTGATATTTCAGATATAGTCAATGCACCAGCACGACAAACAACTATATCAGCAGCACTATAAGCCGCATTCATATCTTCTATAAATGGTACAATCTTGACATGACTACTATTAGCCAGTTGGTGATCTTTATATTGGGCATAATAAACATTGCCGACCTGCCAGTAGATATTCACATCATTCCATTGAGCTATCGTCTCTGCATGATGCGCGATGGCTTCATTGATTGTACGAGCGCCCAAGCTTCCACCGAAAACCAAAATCGTCTTTTTAGAAGGATCCAAGCCCAACTTCGTACGACCTTCAGCTGCTGACATTTTGCCGGTAAGGAGATCTTTGCGAACAGGATTACCTGTAAAAAGAACCTTAGCTTTAGGAAAAAATCTATCCATACCATCATAAGCGACACATATCAACTCTGCCTTAGCCGATAACAATTTGTTTGTCACACCAGCATACGAATTTTGCTCTTGCAACACCGTTTTGATACCTAGACCATTTGCAATCTTGAGCGTAGGGCCACTCGCATAACCACCGACACCGATAGCGATATCAGGTTTAAAGTTGCGAACGATCATCAATGCCCTAAACAAACTGCTCGCCAGTTTGAATGGGAAAGCCAAGTTTTTTAATGTCAACGTGCGTTGAAAACCTACAATATCCAATCCTTTGATCTCATATCCCGCTTTCGGAACACGATCCATTTCTATACGACCATTAGCCCCCACAAACAGAAACTGTGTATCTGGTGCTTTCGCCTTGATGGCGTCAGCTATAGCAATGGCCGGAAAAACATGTCCGCCAGTACCACCACCGCTAATGATTATCTTCGGCATCGACGTCTAGTTTTTCTAAATTTTTCTTCTCTTCGTAAGATTGCTCTACATACTTGCTCACACTCAAGATGATCCCAAATGATATGCATGTAAACATAAATGAAGTCCCACCCATACTGATCATCGGCAAGGTCAATCCTGTCGCAGGGACAAGCTTGACGGCTACCGCTATGTTGGCAAAAGCCGTAATCACAATATTCAATGTCAATCCCATGGCTAGCATAGCACCGAAAGTCTTGGGACATCTTGTCACTAAACTCATCGTGCGAAATAACAACCATAAGTAGGTACCCAAAATAACAATTCCACCAATCAATCCATATTCCTCACAGATGATCGCATAGATAAAATCTGCGTAGGCAAATGGCAATAAGTTTCTCTGGATACTATTCCCCGGACCAACGCCAAACAACCCACCTTCTGCAATAGCTATTTTTGATTGGACTACTTGATATTGACCGTCCGTATATAGGAAATCGTTGATCCTGTTCATCCATGTTTCTATCCTAAAATACGCTGGAAAATAATGTCCCACGACAAAGATCATCCCGAAAACCAACACCCCTAAGAGCATCAAAAGGAATACGTACTTCAATGAGATACGACCGATAAACATCATAATAAAACAGGTCACAAATAGTAGCGCTGCTGTAGAAAGATTTGAAGGCGCGATCAACGCACAAAATCCCACGATCGGTAGTATGATTGGTAAGAATGCACTTTTGAATTCTTTGATATAATCTTGTTTCGTTGCTAATGCTCTAGCGACCCAAATGATCAAAGCTATCTTGGCAAAATCGGATGTCTGAAATGACAACTCCAAAATCGGTATCTTTATCCATCTAGATGCATCATTGATCCTTGACCCAAAGAATGCCGTGTACACCAGAAGTGGCGTTGCTATTACCATCAATATCGGTGCTAACTTAGCGTACTGAAAATAGTGCAATCGATAGGCAGTATAAGTCAAAAGCAATCCTATACCTATAAAAACCAATTGTCTAATTAGGTAATATTCTGTACCATG
>JANMMV010000480.1:0-3433 GCA_031373565.1 Saprospiraceae bacterium | reverse complement strand
ATAGCAGAGAGTATCGTATCAATCAACCTGTGGCGATGATACGTCATGACTGGAAAATAAAAAAGAATACAACGGTGCTTACTAACATTGGGTACCAATGGGGAACCTATGCATCTACAGCACTTGACTGGTATGAAGCTCCAAATCCAAACCCCGATTACTACCGCAAGTTACCTAGCTACTTTACTGACCCGAATGTCAAAGAGTTGATCAGGGAGCAATTTATTACTAATCCAGCTGTTCGACAAGTAGATTGGGATGGTCTTTACGGTGCCAATAGTGCTCGAGATTATACCATAAATGATGCAAATGGTATCCCGGGTAATAATCAACGTGGAAAACTAGCGGCTTATATCGTTGAAGAGGAGCATTATGATAACACTAAATTCAATTTCAATACAATACTCAACTCATTTGTAGGATCATCACAGTACACTTTCGGGGCACAGTACCTAAAAGAAAAAGTCCATTATTCTGAGAGAGTTGATGACTTATTGGGCGCCGATTATTTTGTTGACTATAACCAATTTGCGATTCGAGATTTTCCAACTAACCCGGATGCGAAGCAAAATGACCTTAATCAACCAAATCGCCTACTTAAAGAAGGTGATACTTATGGATACAATTATAACATGAACACTAGCAGAGTCGGTGCTTGGGGGCAGATGATTCATAAGTTTAAATCCGTCGATGTTTTCGCAGCGTTGTCATTAGCTAATCAATCCTTCTATAGAGAAGGTTTGGCTAAAGTTGGCTTATTTCCTGACAATTCGTTTGGCAAGTCTGAAGTTACAAGCTTCCTCAATGTTGGGGCTAAAGGAGGCGTAACTTACAAGATAGATGGTAGAAACTACATCACCGCTAATGCTTCTTACACAACAAGAGCGCCTTTCGCTAATGAAAGTTTTGTTTCTGCACGCACAAGAAATCAATTAGCTAATAATCTCACGTCTGAAAAAATATTGTCAACTGAGTTGTCATACATATTTAAATATAGCAAGTTTAAGGGTCGACTTACTGGTTTTCACACATCATTTAATGATAGGCTAGACGCTTTTTCATTTTTCCATGATGAATACCAAACATTTGTTAATTACATAACAACAGGCATCGATCGAGTACATTCCGGTGTAGAACTTGGTACCCAATATCAGATTGATGCACAATGGAGTGTTGTCGCTGCGGGTAGTATCGGAGAATATTTCTACACTTCTCGTCCTTCGGCTACGATTGCAAGAGATAATAGTGCTGTAGATTTGGTTGTAGATCGTACTATTTTTATTGATAATTATTATGTTCCTTTACTACAAGAAGCCGCGACTTTGGGCATTAACCATAGAAATAAGAAGTTTTGGTTTGCCAATATCAATGTCAATTATTTTGGCAAAAACTATCTCTCTTTCTTTCCTGATAGACGGACTGAGATAGCTACAAATGGTGTCGAAGATCCTCAATTATTTAATAAAATTATAGATCAAGAAGTATTGCCGAGCGCGATGACAGTCGACTTATTTGGAGGAAAATCATTTAAACTTAAAAATAGAGACTTGATCGCTCTCAATGTCGGCATTAGTAACATCCTCAATAATACAACTTTCAAATCTGGCGGTTTTGAAAACTCTAGATTTGACTATGAACAAAAAAATGTAGACAAATTTCCGCCGAGATATTTCTACGCTTTTGGCACCAATTTCAATATCAACATAACATATACTTTTAAATAATATTAAATAATCATATGAAACTCATTTCAAACATGATAAGACTCGGTTTCTTATTGCTATTAACATCTTTTACGTTATTAAACATTACAGGTTGCCTCAAGGGAGAATTTGATAGCCCACCAGCGCAAGGCAACGATCCTGCAGATATCACACCTGACAAAATTGTTTCTTTGACAGAAATAATGACCAAATACAAACCTGGCGCATATACTCCTGTTGCTATTGACAAATATCTCAAAGCGGTTGTGATTGCCGATGATAAATCAGGCAATTTTTATAAAACACTGATAGTAGAAGACGAAAACAGTGATCTGGGTATTGCCGTATTGATAGACGAAAACGAAATCCACGCACAGTATAGTATTGGTCGTCGTGTATTTATTAAGTTAAAAGATTTGACTATTTCTGACTATAATGGTCTACCACAACTAGGTATGGGTGTAGATAATTCAGGTACGTCACCAAGATTAGGATCCATTCCTGGATCTGTGATGAAAGACGTTATTATCAAAGGTCAATTCAATATCCCGGTAGTACCCCGCATAAAAAAAATAACAGAGTTGAGCTCGAACGATCTTAATACACTCGTAAAACTAGAAGGCGTCGAGTACAGTATCGCAGGCCCCACAACTACCTATGCTGATAATAGTAACCCTGCAAGCCCACAAAGCGTTAACCATGATATTGTCGATTGTGCTAAGAACAAGATTATACTTAGAAATAGTGGTTTTGCAGATTTTGCTGGCTTAATCGTGCCTGCTAAGAATGGCTCACTAACTGCTGTTTATAGCATATTTAGAACTGATAAGCAATTGTTTATCCGTGATACTACCGATCTTGTCTTTGACAAAGTGAGATGTAATGGTGGTGGTGGTGGCACCGGTGGCAATCGTATTTCTGTGAAAGATGTTAGATCCGCCTTTACCGGTACAGCTACAGTAGCGCCTGAAGGATTTGTCCAAGGAGTGGTGATATCCGACGTAACAACAAAAAATCTCAATGCACAAAATTTGGTTTTACAAGATGGAGATGCTGGTATCATTCTAAGATTTACAGCTGCCATAAGTGTTCCTCTAGGTACTGAAATCAAAGTAACAATCGGTGGATTACCTTTATCTGAATTTAATAAAGTACTTCAAGTACAAAATATACCAAATACTAATGTAACTATTATCGGACAAGGTTCTGTCTCACCAAAAGTGATTACTGCAACTCAAGCCGATCCCAATACACTTGAATCAACCTTGGTCAAATTTGTTGATGTGGAATTAACAGGTGACACAAAATACTCTACCGACAAGCTTTTTATCAAGGATGCATCAGGCCAAGTATTACTTTACACAGCATCCGCAGCCACATTTGCAGGTCAACCAAGCAAAACAGGAAAAGTAACCGTTACTGGAATCGTAAGTGAATTTAATGGCACTAGACAGATCCAAATTCGTAATTTATCAGACGTCGTTGGTGACGGAACAGGATGCGATACTGGCAACTCAGCGCTTGATTGTGATGGTGATGGTGTCCTTAATGGCACAGATTGTGCTCCAAATGATGCCAATATCTTCCCTGGCAAACCATGCGACGATGGTAATAGTACCACAACAGGAGATGCATATAACGCTTCTTGCCAATGCGTGGGAAGTGGTGGATCTGGCGGTGGTGCACTTAATGAGACATTTTCTTCACAAGAAAATAATAAAGATATCAAC
>JANMMV010000444.1:0-5090 GCA_031373565.1 Saprospiraceae bacterium | reverse complement strand
CATACAAAGGAAAACCGTTGGCTGAGTTAAACGCAGCACCGATAAATCTTTCAGTGAGGGTCTCGTCAATGTCACTCTCAATGCTATAAAACGCTGCTTTGTTGCCCGTCGGTGTAGAAGGTAATGATGTTGCCGCTGTTGTAGTTATTTCCGCTTCCAAACCTGTGGAAAGAAAACTAGCCACTATTGGAAAACCTACACTAACTCCTGCTTCGCATACACTATTTAAAACGCCACCTGCGATCCCAAATGTAACCGCTAGTTTGCCTAGTACACCAGTATTGCTAATGGCTTCTTCAAAGGGCCCATCGGCAAGGTCTTTGCATGCTTTTGTTAAGTAATCATTGATTGTAGATTGAGATTCTACCATTGTATTGGCCGCTTCTACACCAAGGTGCGGCGTACCAAAGGTGATTACTCCATCATAAGCCGGGCCACCGATCGGATTTGTGACATCACCCAATACTCTGGTGACTAAACCACCCAGACTGTGTGCTATGATAAAGTTTTTATCGGTGTTGACCGCCCCATTAAGTACATCATTGATATCTCCTCGCAGATTAGTAGCACAATCACCCAGTGAAGTCTGAGAAGCATTATAGTCAGGATAGCGACTTTGGAGTTTATACCTACTTGTTGCATCTCCACCTGGTAGTGTTAGAGAATTACTGGTTCCTTGATATCCATGCACCCAGAATACATTCCTTTCAGTTATGGCAGCAGGACATCCTGTGGGCGGTGGTCCTGAATGAAAATAACATAAATCTGCTCCGTCTGGCACACCATCACCATCACTATCTAAGTCAAGATAGTTGGGAATACCATCGTTATCCAAATCTCCAGTGCCTTCTACTTCGTCTGTAATGCCATCACCGTCCGTATCGGTAATAATTATTACTGGCGGTAAAGGTGGTGGTAATTCAGTGTCGATAATTACTACTACAATAGGAGTAGTAATACAATTTGGATTAATGAGAGTTTGGGGTGCATTCACTTGATTTTGTGCTGCTAAAAATTGAAAACTACATGCTAAAATACTGATTATTATTAAATTTTTCATGATTTTTGAATTTTTATTGTTTGACAAATTTTGTAGTAAAACTATGACCGCCTTGCACTACATTGACGATATACAATCCTGAAGGGTACTGACTTATGTCAATCTGATTTGTACTTTCCATGCTACCACTAAACATATTTTGACCTGATAGAGATATAATTGAAATTTTGGCTATTTCGATGGCATTGGGCAACATCATTGTTATTATATCATCGGCCGGGTTTGGTAGAATGACAACGATATTATTTCTTTCAGTTTTAGCCTTTGATCGGAATGCAGCTTCATTTCCACAATTCGTATTGTACTCTGCAAAAGTTGTTTCCATAACGGTCTCTATACAATCACCATTTTCTAGCACATCAGGTGTGATTTCTATTTCTTCATATTTCAAATCTTGCCCTAATAATGGAAAGATCTTATATTTGGTGGTTATTGTTTTGACAGCTATATTATTAACAAGGAATTCCTTGACAATCGTTTTATCAGATAATCGCCATTTGATTCTAATTTCAGGATTACTAACCTGTATCAGATTTGCGTTCTGTATTACGGTAAATCCCTGTTGAGTAAATGCGCTCAACATTTGGGTAGTTGGATAGAAATATCTAAATTTTGAAACATACCCAAAAGCATCAATGGACTGTTTGTATTGGTTGTATGCGGCCAAAGATTGAGTAGTATGATCCTGATGATAATATCTTTCTTCTCCTTGGCGGACTCCTGTACCATAATATCCGTGCTCCTGATAAGAGTAAGTGTGCCCAGACCAGCCTCCAGGCAAGTGTACATTGTTTGTACTAAAATAGGAACGAGTGCCACTCTCATCACATCTAATAAGGTCGGCTACTTTATACCATTTGGGGAAGATTTTATTCCATTGCTTAAAAGTGATATCATGTACTGGATAGTTGCTTTCATTGACATAATCATGATGCTCTTTCACGAAGGACTTTTCAGTGAACCGTAACTTGTCCTGCAAGGTCAATGTAGAAATAGTGATTTGGCTAGAGACCTTAATCTTTTGTACAAATGACTCGGTGTAGCACAAATTATCTACATATGGAAATGTGTTTTGACCATAATTTTCGTACGGACTTACCGCCAAAAGTCCCATGACCACAACAAGAATCTTAAAATGTTTCATGTTTTTTACCTTTTTTATTTGTTAGAAATAATTAATTAAAATCTCACAAAGGTTATCCAGTACTGAAGAATTCTTGCAACAATACAAAGGTGCGTCTTTTAATTTCTGATTGTCATGTACAATTATTAAATAATGTTGCATGATTAACAGATCACTATTCAACGCTTAGGTTTGTACGAAATCGACGAAGTTATAATAGTATATTCTCAAACCAAAAAGTCTTTGAATACCATCGCTGTTACCTGATTTTTCAACATGGAAAATAGGCAAAAGAACGAGATGAAACCATCCGTTATTTGGTATCAACTCCTTATTGTAGTTCAACCTGCTTATATGTTCTATTATACCACTTCACAAACTCAAACCAAATCACAGATAAGAAGCCGACTGAAATACTCACCATTAGTTGGTTTAATTCTAAAAACGTAAATTCAAAAAACGTTGTCATCGGTTGGACAAAAATGACCAAGCCAGTCAGTACGATCGTCGCGCAAATAATGATGGGTACGAGGTTGTTTTTATAGCCTAGAGTCGTAATAATAGAAAAATAAAATGAACGATTAACCAACGTTAAGAACACATTAGCGGTAATGAGTGCCGTAAATACCATCGTTCGAGTTGTGGCCTCATCATAACCTTGGTAGACGGCAAACTGATAGGTAAACAACGTTCCCACTGTAATGATCAGTCCTTGCAAAATACTAGTACTGAGTTCTTTAATACTGAAAAAAGTGGTGGTAAAAGGGCGTGGTTTTTGGTTCATTGTGTTTTTTTCGATTGGTTCGTTTTCATAAACGATAGAGCATGTGGGGCCCATCACCAATTCTAAAAAAATGATATGCATAGGCGAAAAGATATTTGGATAAACCCAGCCCAAAGCCAATGGAATAAAAACAGTCAGTATAATCGGAATATGAATAGAAATGATGAATTGAATTGCCTTTTTTAAGTTCGCATATATTTTTCGACCCATTGCGACTGCATCAACCATACTGGATAAATCGTCTTCCATTAAAATCAAAGAAGCCGCTTGTTTAGCTATCTCAGTGCCTTTTTTACCCATCGCTATGCCAATGTGGGCCGCTTTCAAAGCAGGTCCATCGTTCACACCATCGCCAGTCATAGCCACGATTTCATTTTGCGCTTTTAATGCATTAATGATTTTCAACTTAGCTTCTGGAAACATACGTGTGAATATTTGGGTTTCCATGACGAATTTCTTCAAATCAATTTCGGATAATTTCATCAATTCCTCCCCCGATATACTCTTTTCGTATCCCCTAAATCCGATCTGCTTGGCAATAGCAGTAGTGGTAGCCGCATTATCGCCAGTGATAATCTTAACTGCGATACCTGCATTATAAAAATGCGATAAAACATCTTGGATATTCTTTTTGGGTGGGTCATAAAAAGCGACAATACCTTTAAACATAAATGAAAATTCCTGTTGTGTCTTAGGAAAATCGCTTCCTTCAAAAGATGCTTCGCCTACTGCTAAAACCCTATATCCTTCATTAGTGAAAGCTTCAATCGCTTTATTGATGAGATCGAGTTCCGCTTCAGTTAATTTACATACGGCTATGATGGCTTCTGGTGCTCCTTTTGTGGCTATGATTCGTTTACCTGCATTGTTTTCAAAAATATGCGTCATCATGGGTGGCGTTCCTCCCAAAGGATATTCGTGCTTTATATGATAATCTGAGCGTTCGTCGACAGACATATTTTTTTTGTAAGCATCATGGAGGGCCACTTCCATTGGATCAAAAGGAATCGGTTCACTAGCCCACATCGCTAGTGTCATTAGTTCTTTATCTTCATCATATAAAGTAGTCTCCGGATCAGTAGTAGCTTCTGTTTTTAAGACAAATAGTTTTGCTAAACTCATTTTATTTTCCGTTATCGTACCTGTTTTATCGGTACAAATGACGGTCGCACTTCCTAATGTTTCGACTGTTTTCATTTGTTTTACTACAATCCCGAGTTTCATCAGTCGCCACGCACCCAACGCCATAAAAGTGGTGAAAGCGACCGGGATTTCTTGTGGTAAAATACTCATAGCCAATGTCAGGGCTTTGAGCAAACTATCCATAACTTGATACGTTTTAAAATAATTTATCGCCCATACAATGAGAAAAACGACGCCACCTATCAAGGCCATTTTTTTAACAAAATTATTTATTTGCAACTCTAGCGGCGTAGGTTCTTCTTGAATGCTTTCAAGGCTTTTGCCAATTTTACCCAATTTTGTTTCACTGCCAATAGCGGTAACTGTGACAATAGCCAAGCCGCTTGCTACAGTTGTGCCCTGGAAAACAAGATGATCTTCCTTATCTTTATCTTTGTATACCGCTAGCGATTCACCCGTAAGGATAGACTCACTGACTGAAAAATCGTTCGAATGTGTAATGACACCATCTGCAGAAATGGAAATACCTTCTTCCACCATTAAGCTATCGCCGACCACCACATCTTCGCTATTGATGGACTCCATTTTTGAGTCTCGAATAACTTTACTCTTTGGTTGAGTAAGACCCTTTAACTTCTCTAATGCATTATGGCTTCTCGCGTTTTGATACAAAGAAATAAAAGTCACTAATACAATGGCAGAAACCATAAAAATACCATCTCCTATATCGCCCGTAGCAAAATAGATGGCAGCAGCAGCCAATAGCAAAATGAGCATAGGATCTTGAACAAGACTTTTTATTGCTACTAAAAACTCATTCTCTTTTTTATAAGTCAGTTGATTTTTACCGAATTTTTGACGAGCTGCAAGTACCTCAGTCTGTGTTAATCCTTTTGTGTTGAAAGCATTATCATTCATGCAAGAAAGATAGTTAAATTATCTCAAAGTGGATAAGGTTTTAAAATGTTCTTTTTCTGCTT
>JANMMV010000418.1:0-1673 GCA_031373565.1 Saprospiraceae bacterium | reverse complement strand
GAACACATTCGACGACCCACATAATCAGCCTTGCTTCTGTGTACTAATGAAGAAAGCGCATCAACGGGCTCACTGTTAAGACGTATATCAAGCTTTACAAGGTCTGAAGCACGATAGTCTATTGGGTGGTAATCAAACGATGCATATCCTCTTGAAATCGATTTCAATCTATCATAAAAATCAAAAACGATCTCCGCAAGTGGTAACTCAAATGAAAGTTCAACCCTTTCAGGCGTTAGATACGATTGTTTCGTAAGTACGCCTCTCTTGTCCATACACAACGTCATAATAGAACCGATGTACTCTGGTTTTGTAATTATTTGTGCTCTGATATACGGTTCTTCAACCTTTGCAAGCAAAGTTGGATCTGGAAGGTCATTAGGTGTGTGTATTAGCTGCTTATTGCCTTTGTGATCATATGAATAATAAGATACGTTAGGAATCGTAGTAATGACTTCTTGGTCAAATTCTCTACTTAGGCGCTCTTGAATAATCTCAAGGTGCAACATCCCTAAGAATCCACATCTAAATCCAAAACCTAATGCTATCGAAGATTCTGGTTCGAATACAAGTGAAGCGTCATTGAGTTGAAGTTTTTCTAAACTGTCGCGGAGATCCTCAAAATCTTCATTTTCAATCGGGTAGATACCAGCAAATACCATTGGTTTCACTTCTTCAAATCCGTGGATGGCTGCTTCACAAGGATTCGCATGTTGGGTAATCGTATCACCGACCTTGATTTCTTTGGACTCTTTGATACCAGTGATGATATAACCAACGTTTCCTGCTGAAAGCTCATTTTTTGGAATTTGGCTCATTTGAAGGATACCAATCTCATCTGCGTCATACACCTTGCCGGTATTGAAAAATCGCACTTTATCGCCCTTGGCCATTGTGCCATTTAGAATACGAAAATAAGCAATAACACCTCTAAACGAATTAAACATACTATCAAAAATCAATGCTTGAAGTGGCGCTTTCGGGTCTCCTTTTGGTGCGGGTATCCGGGCTACTATAGCGGCCATAAGATCTTCAATACCGATGCCAGTTTTACCACTTGCCAGGATTATCTCGTCCTTTTTACATCCTATGAGCTCGATAATCTGATCAGAAACTTCATCTACCATCGCTGATTCCATATCCACTTTATTAAGTACGGGTATGATTTCTAGGTCATGCTCAATGGCAAGATATAGATTTGATATCGTCTGCGCCTGAATACCTTGCGATGCATCTACAAGGAGTAGTGCACCCTCACAAGCAGCTATTGACCTGGATACTTCATATGAAAAATCAACGTGTCCAGGGGTATCTATCATATTAAATGTATATACATGACCATCGGTATGGTTGTAGTACATTTGGATAGCATGACTTTTGATCGTAATACCGCGCTCTCGTTCCAGATCCATATCGTCTAGCGCCTGCGATTGCATGTCACGCTCAGAAATTGTCTCTGTAAATTCTAATAATCTGTCTGATAGCGTGCTTTTGCCATGATCTATGTGGGCAATAACACAAAAATTTCTAATGTTCTTCATTGCCGCAAAGATAAGGGTTTTCCTCCTAACTACTACAAATTACGTAGATAAATACGTATAAGAAGATTACTAATCAGTTAATCTATGATTAATATACTCAATGTGATCAATATCGAACAAATCTTTACCTGC
>JANMMV010000392.1:0-18005 GCA_031373565.1 Saprospiraceae bacterium | reverse complement strand
TGGCCTTGATCTTACCAGAGTAAGGTCCTGCTACCATTGAATCTCCAACTTCTATTGACCCACTTTGGACTAAGATCTTTGTAACATATCCTTTTCCTTTATCCAAAGATGCTTCGATTACAGTACCTACACCTAATTTGTTAGGGTTAGCTTTAAGATCTAGAATCTCGGCTTCAAGAAGAATTTTTTCTAATAGCTTGTCGATATGCAAGCCTTGCTTTGCAGATATATCATGTGATTGATATGTACCTCCCCAATCTTCGACGAGAAGATTCATTTGAGACAATTCATTCTTGATGCGTTCAGGATCGGCCCCTGCTTTATCAATCTTGTTGATAGCGAAGATCATCGGAACTCCTGCTGCTTGTGCGTGTGAGATGGCCTCTTTTGTTTGTGGCATGATATGATCGTCGGCAGCGACAATAATAACAGCTATATCAGTTACTTTAGCACCCCTAGCTCTCATCGCAGTAAACGCTTCGTGACCCGGAGTATCTAAGAATGTAATTTTTTTGTTGTCCGGTCCTACTTTAACTTCGTAAGCACCGATATGCTGAGTGATTCCCCCTGCTTCACCACTAACTACATTAGCGGATCTAATAAAGTCAAGAAGAGATGTCTTACCGTGATCGACGTGTCCCATTACTGTAACGATAGGTGAGCGAGGAACAAGATCTTCCTCTGAATCAACGTCTTCATCTTCGTCAGCGATATCCTCTTCAGCACTTATGAATTCTACCTCATGACCAAATTCTCCTGCCACCAATTCGATAATCTCGGCATCTAATCTTTGGTTGATTGATACAATGATACCTAAACTAAGACATGTTGTTATGACTTGCGATACGGGCACATCCAATAGGCTGGCTAACTCAGATACTGAGACAAACTCAGTAAGTTTCAATTTGCCTTCTATTTCTTCGCTATCGCGTTGCTCTTGTTTTTCTCTTTTGACATCACGATTGTCACGACGTACCTTTTGGCGTTTATTCTTACCTCCACCAGTAAGTCTCGCCATTGTCGCTTTGATTTTGTCATCAATTTCTTTTTTCGAAACTTCTTTGACTTCATCTCGTGCAGGCTTAGGGCCGGAACCAGGTCTATTGCCTTGACCTCCACCTCCTGGGGATCCACCCGGTCCTCTATTGTCGGAAGTTCGACCGTCTGCGCCAACGGCCGTAGGTAATTTTTTGCGTTTACGTTTACGTTTTGCCTCTTCCAGCGCTGCTGCGCTTGTAGCTGCGCTAGGTGTTCCTGGTTTTGATTTATCGGTTGATGGCTTAGGTTTTGTAGAGCTATCGAGTTTCGAAATATCGATCTTACCTTGTATTTTAAGACCTTTAAGCTGCGGAGTAGTGGCTCTGATCATTTCTTCATTGTTACCTGAAACCTGAGCCTCGAGTGTATAATCAACCGAAGCAGCGGGCACTTCAGGTTCTACCACCGGTGCCACTACTTCTTGCACGGGAGTAGCTTTTTCTTCAACTATTGGTTCAGGAGTTTGTTCGACTTTTTCGGGAACTACTGCAACAGGCTCTGGTTTAGGGGTTGGGACTGTTGGTGCCTTATCTAATTCGATTTTGCCCACAACTTTTAGCCCTGCAACTTCAGATTTGATTGCGAAAATTTCTTCTTCTTTAGCCGCCACAACAGGAGGAACATCCGCTATTTCGGGTTCAACCTTAATCACAGGCTTATTTAGATCCTCTAACTTCGGCAGAGAGAACAAAGGCTTAACTGCAGGCTTCTCATCTTCTCTGCTAGCAGGCCTTGTACCTATTACAAGTTGATCTGCTTTCTCTTTTACAGCCATTGAAGAGCTAAACTCTTTGAGTAATAGCGAATGCATCTCATCTGTGATGAGGGACGTAGGTTTAGCCTCTACGATAAACCCCTTGGTAGCCAAGAAATCTACTATCGTGTGTGAACCTACATTGAGTTCTTTCGCAATTTTTACTAATCTTTCTGTCATTAGTGCTTTTGATAATAATAATAAAACTTAGTCCTCAAACTCAGACGCAAGGATACGCAAGACATCGTCTACTGTTTCCTCTTCAAGGTCTGATCTGCGGAGCAACTCTTCTCGATTGAGATTTAATACACTCTTAGCTGTATCGCATCCTATATTTTTAAGTGCTTCAATAACCCATGCTTCGATTTCATCACCGAATTCGTCAAGATCCACATCCTCTAACTCTTGTTCTTCATTGTCTCGATATACATCAATCTCGTAATTTGTCAATTTACTAGCCAATTTGATATTGCTACCACCTTTACCGATTGCAAGGGATACTTGATCAGGTTTAAGAAATACCGACGCTTTCATCCGCTCTTCATCCAGAGAAATACTTGTCACTTTAGCTGGTGTTAGAGATCGCTGTATAAAGAGTGAAATATTGCTAGTGTAATTGACGATATCTATATTTTCGTTTTTTAGCTCACGTACGATACCATGTATACGAGAACCTTTCATACCTACGCATGCTCCTACTGGATCGATACGATCATCATAAGACTCCACAGCTATTTTAGCCCGTTCGCCTGGCATACGGACTATTTTTTTAATTGCTATGATTCCATCTTCGATCTCAGGCACTTCTTGCTCTAAGAGTTTCTCTAAAAACAAATTATCTGTTCTTGATAACATGACCATAGGTGTACCATTGCGCATCTCTACTCTTTTGATAATACCACGAACCATATCTCCTTTGCGGAAAAAATCTCCTTTGATCATCTCCAATCTAGGTAATACCAGTTCGTTTTGTGTAGAATCATCTAAAACAAGTACTTCCTTCTTAAGGATCTGAGAAACTTCTCCTACTACTAGATCACCAACTCGATCCATATAACGCTTGTAAACATCATCTTTCTCTAGATCCATAATACGTGAGATCAATGTCTGGCGGGCAGCCATGATCGATCTACGACCGAAATCTTCAAGAGTTAGTAATTCGTAACACTCTTCACCTACATCATAGGCATCATCAATAGACTTGGCTTCAGTGTATGATATCTGTGCTAACTCATCTGTAACTTCTCCGTCTGGCACGATTAGACGCACTCTCCACATCTCAAGGTCACCATTTTGAGTGTTAACAATGACATCAAAATTTTCATCAGAATTATATTTCTTACGGATTAGTGTGCGAAATACGTCTTCAAGCACTCTGACCATTGTCGGTCTATCTATATTTTTACCGTCTTTAAATTCCGAAAACGATTCTACTAGATTCATGGATTGAAATTAATTTTTATTTTCGATTCGATTATATTTTCATATTTGATTTCGTCAGTGACGATTGATTTTTTATTCTTTTTACCTTCTTTGAATTTGACTTCGTATTCAACAAAAATACTGTCATTTTCAACTTTTGTCAAGATGCCTTTAACAGATTTTTCACTGGTTTTGACATCTATAGTCCTGCCAATATTTTTTGGATATTGCCGTAACAATTTCAAAGGGCTCCCTACTCCTGGAGAAGATACATCAAGTGTGTAGGCTTCGCCAAAATATTTTTTATCATCAAGAACGGCTTCAAGCCACCGACTCATCTTCTGACAAGTCGCAAAACTTATGCCAGTATCGCTGTCCAAGAATACTTCAATCTTGTTGTCTTTAATTCTAAGATCAACTAAGAATGTGTCCGCATATTCTAGTTCTGCGATTCCTTGATTGATTAAATGAATGAATTTTCCTGACTCCATAAAGTATAATAAAAAAGGGGATTTTCGTCCCCTCTTCGTTAACCAGTTCTAATTGATGGCGCAAATATAAGATAAATATTTTGATTTATGGCAGAAATCGCGTTAGAAATTGCTTTCTATTTTGTAATAAACAAAAATAGCTAAAAGTAAGGTGGTCAAAACTGAAGGATATTTCCGCATTGTTTCTTCAAATCATCAAGAAGTAATCAGCTTTGTGATTCAATCTTTACATTATCCAGTCCAATTTTTAGGCCTTTTTTTTGTAAAAATCGATATTTATCAAGTTGTATTCCATATTGATCAATCTAGTAAAAATAAAAAAATGAGTTGTTTAGCTATTTTAGAATTAATTATTTAACCTGTAATGCTATTTTAGGACGAGTCAACATCCGTAACTCTCCCGTAGATACTTAATTGATAACCCGTAGTTCCCCCTTTCTTTGCATAAGACAAGCATATGAGTTCTATCGCTTTATCATAGGATAATCGATTATGGAAAGTGCTATCATTGCATGAGTGTAGAGCTCGTTACTATATGCAACCGTAAGCAATTCTTAATTATACCAATATGAACGATCTGTTAGCGATATAAGACCCTGCCATAGAATACCTATAAACCTCTACCAAAGATTATCTTGTTTGTGGCGTGAATACTTGATTATACAAAATTCACCAAGAACGACCTGAACATTCAAGCAAATTGTCAATCTAATCAACGGAAATCCTATCAACAAAACCAAACATGCTTTGGCTGCTCTATAGCTCAACACGTTTATATTAAATTGATTAATATACTTTCAAAATGATAAGCTTAGGCAGCCTTAGACCAATAATTGGCATAGTATTTCGTATACACATTATATAATTAGCTTATGTGTTGTTTCGATTGCTTAGTTTTGCGCTTTTAATTTGGACAGCGAAGGCTTTTCTAGTTTTACTATAGGGTTAAGAATCAAATAATTATGAAAGTTCTCAAATTTGGAGGATCATCGGTGGCTTCAGCCGACCGAATCAACAATCTTATATCTATCGTCAAGCCACGGTTAGATAACGGTGAACAATTGACAATCGTGTTTTCAGCTTTTGGTGGTATCACCGATATGTTGATTGAAATGAGCGAACTAGCTAGTCAAGGTAAGGACAAATACATCGCGCTGTACCATCAGTTTAAGGATAGGCATACAGCGGCATCGAAAGAACTTTTAAGTGCCGAAAAGTTTACAGAAATCTCTATCGGACTAGAAGACAACCATGATACGCTCAAAGATCTTCTTAAAGGCATTTTTTTGGTGCGTGAAGTATCACCTCGAACCATGGATTATGTTCTAAGTTTTGGGGAGCGAAATGCTAATTATATCATCGCTGCTGCAATGCTCGATAGAGGGATAAATGCGGCCTATCTCGATGCTAGAAAAGTCATTAAAACGGACAAAAACTTTGGTTATGCTAAGGTTAATTTTGCCATTACAAACGAAGAGATATCGAGATATTATCGTGAAAACAACCAATCGGTACATATTGTCACCGGATTTATTGGATCTGATGTAGGTGGTCTAACAACGACGCTCGGAAGAGGAGGATCTGATTACACGGCCGCTATTTTAGCCGGCGCTTTACACGCAGAAGTCCTAGAAATATGGACCGATGTTGATGGTGTTTTGACCTCGGATCCTCGTAAGGTAAAACAAGCATTTACAATCCCTAAGCTAAGTTATGCAGAAGCAATGGAAATGTCACACTTCGGCGCAAAGGTCATTTATCCACCGACGATCCAGCCAGCTCTCAATAAAGGAATTCCTATCTACATTAAAAATACTTTCAATCCTGGTTTTGCAGGTACATTGATCGATAAAGATCAAGATGATTCTTTCAGGGCCGTGATTAAAGGTATTAGCTCACTGTCAAATGTTTCCATCATAAGAATGCAAGGGAGTGCAATCATGGGCGTGCCTGGTGTATCTGGACGATTGTTTTCAGCACTAGGAATGGCTAAAGTCAATGTTGTGCTTATTTCGCAAGCATCTTCAGAGCATTCTATCTGCATCGTCGTTAATGATATAGAAGCCGAAGCGGCACTTAGTGCCATCAACCAAGCGTTTGAAAAAGAAATTGCTGATTACCACATAGAGCCAGTAAGTGCACAAAATGATCTCTGTGTTGTTGCAGTCGTCGGCGAACAAATGAAAAACGTGCCCGGTATAGCTGGGAAAGTATTCGGTAGCTTAGGTAAAAATGGTATCAATATTGTAGCGATTGCCCAAGGTAGCTCAGAGCTTAACATATCTTTTGTCATAGAGAAACACGACGAATCGAAGGCACTGAATGCGATACACGATGCTTTTTTCTTGTCAAATACTAAGCGTATCAATGTATTTATGATGGGATGTGGACTGATAGGCGGAACCTTGTTACGACAGGTCGAAGAGCAGCGTGCTATCTTGAAACAGCAGTTAGGTATTGAAATCATCATCGCTGGGATAGCAAATTCCAAAAAAATGGTTTTTGACGATCAAGGCATTGGCCTAACATCGTGGAAAAGCCGTCTTGATGCCAGCAGTGAATCATCATCACCAGCTACTTTCGTTGATAAGATGGTCGAAATGAACCTATCAAACTCGATATTTATAGACAATACCGCCGATAAAAAGATTCCAGAATTTTATGCAAGGATCTTTGAAAATGCCATATCAATTGCAACACCAAATAAAGTAGCAGCTTCATCGACCTATGATAATTATCTACATTTAAAAGACTTGGCTAAACAAAACAATGTTCAATTTCTATTTGAGACCAATGTAGGTGCTGGCCTACCAGTCATATCTACATTACGCAACCTTATACAAAGTGGCGATGTGGTGTCCAAGATTGAAGCGGTCTTATCTGGATCGGTTTCCTTTATTTTTAATTCTTTTGACGGTACACGACCTTTCAGTGAGCTCGTTCGTGAAGCTAAAAGCTTAGGTTACACAGAGCCAGATCCACGAGACGATTTATCTGGAGCGGACGTAGCACGTAAAATTACGATTCTCGCTCGCGAGTCTGGATATGCAGTTGAAACCCAAGATGTTGCCATTAATCCTATCCTGACGCCAGCATGTCTTGACGCCAAGACGGTTGACGATTTCTTTGTACAATTAGAAAAAGATAATACTCATTTTGACGCTTTATTGGCTAAGGCTAAAGAAAAAGATGGTGCTTTAAGATTTATTGCTAAAGTTGAAAAAGGAAAAGTCTCTGCAAGCGTAGAGACTGTGGCACCAGATAATCCTTTTTACCAGTTAGGAGGAAGTGACAATATGATCGCATTTACAACGCAGCGTTATGCAACACGACCACTAGTTATTAGAGGTCCTGGAGCAGGAGCAGAAGTTACCGCCGCTGGTATCTTCGCTGAGATAATAAGTGCAGGTCATTAAATTTTAAATAGACAAACTATGACCAGAACAGGAATAAAAGTTTTTGCCCCAGCAAGTGTTGCAAATGTAGCCGTAGGGTTTGATATACTAGGTTTTGCTATAGATAAACCAGGTGATGAGATAATCGTTCGCGATGGCAACAAACCTGGACTAGTCATCACCGAAATCACTGGCGCTAGTGGAAAACTCCCTTACGAACCTATTAAGAATACGGCAGGTTTTGCTGCTCTCAAATTGCTTGAGTTTATCGGGGAACCTGATCGACCACTTGAGATGGAAATCCATAAGAAAATGCCCTTTGGCAGTGGACTAGGATCATCAGCGGCAAGTGCCGCAGCAGGTGTATTTGCCGTCAATGAATTTCTGAAAACTGGGTTAACCAAAAGTGAGATCTTATCTTTTGCAGTAGCTGGGGAGCAGATAGCAGATGGCGCTTGGCATGCTGATAATGTAGCACCTTCATTGTTGGGAGGTATGATCCTGATCAGAGATAATGAGACACTTGACTTCAAAAAACTCCATATTCCCTTCGGATTGTATGCTGCCATTATCTACCCACATGTAGAAGTTTTAACCCGGGAATCACGTGGTATACTCAAGCCCGAAGTATCATTTAAAGATGTCATACGCCAACAAGGAAATCTAGGTGCTTTTGTCGCAGCAATGTACACTTCGGATTATGGATTGATAAGTAGATCACTTAAAGACTTGCTCGTAGAGCCTCAAAGAGCACACTTAATCCCGCATTTCTACGAGATGAAAGAGCAAGCTTTAGCTGCCGGCGCACTAGGTTTTAGTATCAGTGGTGCTGGACCATCTATGTTTGCATTGTGCGATAATAGTATCAAAGCAGAAGCTGTCCTAGAAGCGGCCACAAAATTGTACCGAGATAACAAAGTAGAAATCACCACTTACCTATCAGGCATAAATCATGAAGGAGCGATCAGATTCTAATTGATCCACAAATGCGCATATAGTTATCACAAAACATAGACAATGCAATTATACTCAACTATCGACAAAAATCATATTGTTACACTTGATAAAGCGGTGATGGAATCATTGGCACCAGGCGGTGGACTTTATATGCCGTGTGAGATTCTTCCAATGGATGCTAATTTTTTTTCAAATTTGTCTGAATATACCATTACGGATATAGCTTACCATGTGACTCAACATCTAGTAGGTGATTACATGCATGCCAATGATATACGAAGTATTGTTGAAACAGCCATAAACTTTGAGTCGCCTGTTATTAAGATTGATGAAAATCGATATAGCCTAGAATTGTGGCACGGGCCTAGTCTCGCTTTTAAAGATTTCGGTGCCCGATATATGGCTGCTTTGATGTCCTATTTTCTGAAGGGAAGTGATAGAAGGACCACCATCCTAGTCGCTACTTCTGGCGATACTGGAGGCGCTGTCGCCGCTGGATTTCTAGGGGTCGAAAATATAGAAGTTATTATACTTTATCCATCAGGTAAGGTCAGCGAAATTCAAGAAAAGCAATTGACAACGTTGGGTCAAAATATTTCAGCTATTGAAGTCAACGGTACATTTGATGATTGTCAAGCATTGGTTAAACAAGCTTTTCTAGATGAAGAAATCAATGGAGTTTACAGCTTATCCTCAGCCAACAGTATCAATATTGCCCGATTAATACCTCAAAGTTTTTACTTTTTTGAAGCGTATAAACAGGTAATGCCTACCGATAGAAAAGTCGTCTTCAGCATACCAAGTGGTAATTTTGGGAATATGACTGCCGGCTTACTAGTTAAAAGATTGGGACTACCAGTTCAAAGATTTATAGCATCTACTAATATCAACAAAATTGTTCCTGATTATCTTTCTTCGGGTTTATATCAACCTGCACCATCAATTCAAACGATCAGCAATGCGATGGATGTCGGAAACCCTTCTAATTTTGTTCGCATTATGGAACTGTACAATCATAATGTGGATCTTCTCAGACAAGATGTGTCTGGATATTGGCTAGATGATGCTGCGACAAGGGCCGCCATGGTAGAAGCTTACCAATCTCATGGCTATATTACGGATCCTCATGGAGCGATCGGTTATAGATC
The DNA here is from genome assembly GCA_031373565.1 of Saprospiraceae bacterium. GTDB lineage: Bacteria > Bacteroidota > Bacteroidia > Chitinophagales > Saprospiraceae > OLB9. The sequence continues at coordinate 8,800 of JANMMV010000392.1, read as the reverse complement.
ACTTGATACACTTGCTGATGACGAACTAGGTATATTCCTTGAAACTGCCCATCCAGCCAAATTTCTCGATGTCGTTAATCCTACACTAGGATTTGAGATTAATGTGCCAAAAGCGCTATCCGACCTATCGAAAAAAGAAAAAAAGGCTCATTATTTAGCTTCTCCAGCGTATAGTGGTTTTCATAAATATTTGTTGGATCGAAAATAGTTATTCGACCACAATCATTTTTTAAATAGCAAAGGGCACCCATACCTTTGTATGAGCACCCTATCTTTTTTTCAAGTTTCCTTGATATTAACTAAATTATTTAACCGAAAATATATTCTACTTAATTAGACTTTTTAGTATTAAATCCAAATGAGATACCAAGTCTGAAATCGTCTCTACCCGGAATTACATAGGCATTTATGGGGATATTCAATTTTCCGGATTTTAGTGAAAAACCTGCTGCTATCACGACATTACTGGCTAACTCATATTTTCCACGGCTATCAAGACGTTTCTCAACCGGTAGTCCCTTAACGTTATTGTAGTTTTGAGCTAAAAGCCACTCACCGTCAACTTCTACTACGTCAGCTCTTTTGGCTATATTAAATGAGGGCCCTATCGCAAACTCCAATCCATTCTTGTTACTACGGAGGCCATTGAGGATAGATAAACTTGGGATAAATAAACCTTGATCTACACCGGATATTAATGGAATAAACTCCACCAGTGCTTGCCATTTACCTTCACTAAGGTACTGCTTTTCGAATTGATATCCCATCTGGAAGTAAGCTGGTGATGCGTCAAAACCTCCTTTATTGGTCGGGCGAGCCAAGATTTCTGCCGTTTGACCAGAGAAAAACACGTATCCCATACGTGGTCCAGAAAGGTTGAGGCGTTGATAGTAAGGATTGTTTATTGCGCTCTCATAACTATCTCTGTTAGACAAGCTATTGACAATGACGGCATCATTTTCTACGCCAACCATATCATTGACGACGATGCTTATAATGGTGTTTATTTTCTCAGGGATATTGATAAATTCTTTAACAATTTCCTTGTCCACCGTTCCAGCCTTGAGATTGAGTAGTCGGATTCTCAAAAAGAGAGCATCGCCGAGTTTGTCTGCCGTTCCAGACACTAGATAATCCACACCGAGTGTTTTGCCGGCTTTCATCAGGCAAGTTTTTGAAAAACAAGTGGCAGCAGATGTTTCTTCAGATTTTAACATTTCTTGGATTTCATAACGATCCACGAGTTCATACTTTCCGTGCTTACTGATTTCAATACGTAAGAGTTCGGTTAGCTCTCCAGTAGGCAATTCAGAATTTGTAGCGTCAAAGCTAACTACAGCCAATCTCGGTAATTGTGCATGTACAAATGTGGAGATGGCTACCATAACTGCGAAAAAAATTAACTTTTTCATGATGTTGTTTTTTAAAAATGAATTAAATTTTTTTTGTGATTAAAGATTCTACTACTTTTTTCGAATCGTTGATGATACAAAGGTATTGCATCGCGAATCTTAATAATTATTTGATAATACACCATTTTCAACATTTATCTAATATTTTAATACTCAGTGGTTTTATATCAACTTGTGCAAGCACCTAGGTGCAAAAAATGCATATAAATATTCACATACACTCGTTTTGTGATAATACTTGTCTATATTTTTGTAATTATTATTAAAATTAGATAATGAGTACACAAATGGCGCTCATGAAGGTCTGCAGAGACAAATCTGGAGACAATAATCTTGCTCAGATCTTAGCCGACTTGCTAAGTGTCAACCTTGACGCTGCGTATAGGCGCATACGTGGGACGACCCCACTTACCATAGATGAGGTCGCGGTGGTCTGCCACCATTTTCAAGTTTCATTTGATGCCGTCATGTCTTATCAGAGCAAATTGATTCCATTTCAATTCAATGCAATGTTTAAAGACAAATTTCAGATTGTGGAATATCTGACTACAATCTGTAATGCACTAGAAGCGATGTCAAAAACCAAAAACGCTCAAATCGCCATGACGGCTATGGATATTCCATATTTCAGGCAATTTGGTTATAAGGCGTTAGGAAGATTTAAGTTATTCTTTTGGCAGCGGTCAGTTCTTAATCTTGAATCTTATCGCCACAAAAAATTTGATGCGGAAGAAGTCATCGAGGACTTTGAAGAAATTGGCGAAAAAATTCATTTCCACTATCATGGTATCAACTCTTACGAAATCTGGGCACCGGAGACACTAGACAGTACGATCAAACAAGTGCAATATTATTCAGATTCAGGATTATTTACTTCTATAGACGATGGTCTTAAAGTCTGTGATGCAATTGACGAATTACTGAACAAACTAGAACGTGAAGCCGAGACCGGACAGAAAAAATTGTTGAACACCCATGGATCATTAACGAGTACCTTCGAAATGTACCAAAGTGATATCTTTCTTTCCAATAACTGTATTCAAGCATTTTCGAATGATCAGCTTTACACCTATATTACATTCAATTCTTTTAACCATTTGATGACTTATACACCAGCATTTTCGGAAGAGTGCAAGCTATGGGTAGACCAAATGAGATCCAAATCCGTTTTGCTTTCCGAAGTATCAGAAAAGCTTCGATATCAATTCTTTGTGAGCTTACGCAAAAAAGTGACTAACCTCAGAACTTCCATCGGATAATAACTATCTTTGCTCATAATAAATCCAAAAAAGCATGAATATTATCGATAGGGCTGACGGCGCGTGTGAGTTATGTAACACACCGAGCAAAGTTTCTGCCTATTTAGTACCACCAAAATCCGAAGAAACCATCGACAACCAAGTGGCTATTTGTAGTATATGCAGTGACGCAATTGCTTATCCAGAATCTAATGCCGAACATTGGAGATGTCTAGGTGATAGTATCTGGAACCCTACAGCGAGTATTCAAGTGTTAAGTTATCAGTTGTTGGATACGATAGCCCCGACGCACAGTTGGGCACAAGATATCATCGATGGCGCTTATCTCGAAGACGATTCTAGCCAGTGGATCGAATCATGGAGAATCGTCAATCCTGCAGATATCGTACATAAGGACAGCAATGGAAATATCTTACAAGCAGGAGATACCGTTACACTTATTAAAGATCTTGATGTCAAAGGTGCAAATTTTATTGCCAAAAGAGGCGCTGCAGTCCGCAATATCAGACTAGTATTAGACAATGCGGATCAAATTGAAGGTAAGGTCAATGATCAACATATCGTGATCTTGACGCAATATGTAAAGAAGTCTTAGTGATAGATTAAGTGAACTAGGTTCCGATTCATAATGTTAGTTATTTGTTGTAACAAAAATTGATACCGTCAGATATTTTTGGACCATGAAAAGATCCGATTTTCTCAAACTAATGGCTGGTTTTCCACTTATAAGTTGTGCTATGAAATCTAATGAACTTTCTAAATTAAAAGATACTTTAAGTGCTACTGATCGTATGCCTGTCTTGTTTTTGGGTCACGGTAGCCCGATGAATGCGATTGAAGAGAATGAATTTGTTCGAGAATTCAGATCCATCGGCCATTCCATAGCCAAGCCAAAAGCAGTATTGTGCATTTCAGCACACTGGGAAACTAACGGTACTTTTGTGACCGCCATGAAAATGCCAAGAACTATTCATGACTTCGGTGGATTTCCACAAGCGCTTTTTGATGTTCAATATCCTGCTCCGGGAGAACCACAATTGGCTACAGATATCAAATTAGAAATTAAGAAAACTGTTGTCGGCCTCGATGAAAAGTGGGGACTTGATCATGGCGCATGGAGTGTGGTCAAACATCTATATCCAGATGCAGATGTACCTGTCTTGCAATTGAGTTTAGACTATAACAAACCAGCACAATATCACTATGAGCTCGCTAAAGAATTAGACTTTTTGCGTAATCGTGGCGTTCTCATCGTAGGAAGCGGCAATATGGTACACAATCTAGGCATGGCGGCTTTTGACAAGTTTCATATTGACAATTATGGCTATGATTGGGCAATTGAAGCTAGTACGATGATGAAAAAATATATTGCTGATGGCGATCACCAAAAGATGATCAATTATAGATCGAATGGTAAAGCATGGGATTTGTCGATTCCTTCTCCTGAGCACTACTTACCATTATTATATACACTTGGGCTACAAGGCAAAAACGAGACGATATCTTTTCACAACGATAAGGCTCAAGCAGGATCATTGACGATGACATCAATCAAAATCTCTTAGTATGCCAGTCATCAAAATGGTTTGGCTTACATTGACTTGCCTTCTACACATAAGCATATCTTCATGTAAAGGGCAGCCCGAAAAGCCAGTATTTGTTTATGAAGTCAGACCAGCTACGACAACTGGAACTGAATCAAAAATGATCATCCTCCTTCATGGTCTTGGTAGCGACGAGCAAGATTTGTTTTCACTAACGCATTTTATACCTACTAACTTTACTGTCGTGTCAGCAAGAGCGCCGCATTCTCATAACGGTTCAGGTTATGCTTGGTATGCTGTAGATTTTTCTTCAGGAAAACCGGTAGGAAACACTGAACAGACTGAAAAAAGTCGCCAAGAATTATTGGTTTTCATTCAACAGATGAGCGACAAATACAGCATCAAAAAGGGTAATATAATTTTGGCAGGTTTTAGCCAAGGGGCGATAATGTCCTACAGCGTGGCATTTTCGTCACCAGAAACAGTTAATAAAATAGCTTGTTTCGGTGGCCGAATTCTTGAGCAAACTAAATCAGCTCTCGAATCGTCAACAGACCCTGGCAGTATTAATTGTTTTATTGCGCATGGCACACAAGATCAAATGATATCGGTCAATGACGCTCGAGATGCAAAAACCGTGCTAACAGCACATAAAGTAAACTTGTCCTATCACGAATACAATGTTGGACACACTATCGATCGTGAAATGTTGGCTGATTTTATCAAATGGCTTGATACTATCAAATGAAAACATTCAAATTTGGCATCAGCCCCTGTCCCAACGATACTTTTATCTTCGAAAACTTCATAACTGGTAAGATCGAGATTCCGGATGTTAACTTTGAATGGGAATACCATGACATCCAAGTGCTTAACGAGAAAGCTAGTGCTGGATATTTTGACCTTGTAAAGATTAGTTTTGCCCATCTCGACAATGTAACAAACCGGTATAATCTACTTAGTTGTGGTGGGGCAATGGGATACGGTGTAGGTCCTATTTTGGTAAAAAGAAACGGTCATATTTTTGATATCGCGCAAGCTAGATGTGCCATTCCAGGTATGAATACTACTGCTCATTTTCTACTTTCTCATTTTTATCCTGCGCTTTCACAAAAAGAAGTTGTCCTCTTCAGTGACATCGAAGATCAAGTACTTACTGGAGAGTATGACCTAGGATTGCTAATTCACGAAGGTCGATTTACTTATGCGGACAAAGGATTGGAGTTGGTTGCAGACCTTGGCGAACTATGGCAAAAACTTGAGCAATTACCGATACCACTTGGTTGTATCGTTGCAAAAAATGACATTTCTCTAGAAACTGTCCACAACATAGAAGATGCTATCAGTCGTTCTATATCCAATTTTGACCACAATGGGACCCCGGTTATTAGTGATTTTATCCGTAGCCATGCCCAAGAAATGGAGTTAGATGTAATACGCCAACATATACAGTTGTATGTCAATGATTTTAGTGTAGATATGGGCGATAAAGGTCTGGCTGCAATTGAAAGAATGCGTGAGATCAAATCAAATCAAAGAGTCCACTAGTTTTGGCCATCAATTTTGTGTCTTATTCTACTTTACTTTGACTAAACAGCAGAAGTGCTACCACTCCATCAATACTCCATCTCTATCACCGACTTACCAACCTTGCCACCTAATTGTGGTCCAACTTTTTCGATTTTGACTTTGACACCTTGTACATTATCATTTTCGTCTTTGCATCTACTGATAATCTGTAGCGCAACAGTTTCTATCAGTTTCTGAGTTCGTGACATCTCTTCATGTGCTATTTTGTAGATAGATTCATAATTGACAGTATCATAAATATTGTCATCAGATGAGTCAAAAGATTTGAGCGTAACAGATACATCTACTATAAAAGTATGGCCCGAGAGCTGCTCCTCAGGATAGTAACCATGGTAGGCAAAAAATTCGGCTCCCCGTATCGAAACTGTTGTTTTCATGATGATTTTTTCAATGATTTTGCAATAGTAGGAATAAATATGAACGAGAATGTAAAGTTCCTACATTTTTAACAATGTGAATCTCACAATTAGTAAACACCTATATCAAATATGTGTTGTGTCCTTTCAGTTATTCGACGTTAAGTCATACCTTTGCGCTTCAATTCAAAAATAGACTATTTAACACATGAGCCACGAAATCAAAAAATCTTCAAAAACAGACAATTATGAACACCATGACTACTATGGTATAGACGAATTACTAAACGAGGACCACCTACTCGCCCGCGCATCCGTACGCGAGTGGGTAAAGCAAGAAGTTAGCCCGATCATCGAAGATTATGCTGATCGTGCTGCATGCCCTACCCATCTTTTCAAAGGTCTCGCTGACATAGGTGCTTTTGGTCCTAGTATTCCTGCTGAATATGGCGGTGGTGGTATGGATGAAATCGCTTACGGTATCATCATGCAAGAGTTAGAGCGTGGTGACTCAGGAATTAGGTCGATGGCATCTGTTCAAGGTTCACTCGTTATGTATCCTATCTACAAATATGGTAGCGAAGAACAGCGACGCAAGTACCTACCTAAATTGGGTAGCGGAGAATACATTGGTTGCTTTGGCCTTACGGAGCCTGACCACGGATCAAATCCCAGTGGTATGATCACGACGATCAGAGATGACGGCGACTCTGTGATCCTTAATGGCGCCAAGATGTGGATTACCAATTCACCTGTAGCTGATATTGCGGTAGTTTGGGCCAAAAACGAAGAAGGTCGTATCAAAGGTGTGATCGTAGAGAAAGGGATGAAAGGATTTACAGCACCAGAGATTCACGGTAAATGGAGCCTTAGGGCTTCTGTAACAGGCGAGCTCGTATTTGAAGACGTAAGAGTCCCTAAAGCCAATATACTTCCTAATGTAGAAGGACTTAAAGGACCATTAGGATGCTTATCAAAAGCTAGATATGGTATCGCTTGGGGCGCAATAGGTGCTGCACTAGATTGTTATGATTCTGCATTAAGATATAGCAAAGAGCGTATCCAATTTGGAAAACCATTGGGTCAGTTTCAGCTTACGCAAAAAAAGTTAGCTGAGATGATCACTGAGATTACCAAAGCCCAACTCCTAGCTTGGAGATTAGGAACTTTGGCCAATAAAGGTCAAGCTACACCAGCACAGATCTCTATGGCTAAGCGCAATAACGTTGATATGGCAATCCACATCGCTCGCGAAGCGCGTCAAATCCATGGTGGTATGGGTATCACGGGTGAGTATCCGATCATGAGACATATGATGAACCTAGAATCGGTTATTACGTATGAAGGTACTCATGATATCCACTTGTTGATCACAGGTATGGATGTGACTGGATTCAATGCCTTTAGTTAGGATGATGCAACCTTAAGATAAAAAAGGGAAGTAGTTCTATTGATCTACTTCCCTTTTTTGTTTAAACGGAATCATTCCCGCTTTCCTCCGTTTTCCCTTGACCTTTTGCCCTACGCCATCCTACTTACTACTTAGCACGATATAATCCCAAGGTTTTAGTGTAACTTCCATTCCTTCCTTCACATCCATATCTACGTTGGTAAATATATTTTTGAACTTTCCGCTATGGCCTTTGATAACTCCTTTTTGTTCTTTGGCAGATAGGTTGATGATCACGATGACTTTGTCACCATTTTTCTCACGAGAAAACGCATAGATATTAGTATCGTTGCCTGAAGGAATTTTGACAAGCAGTCCACCATGCTCACCATTCCACAGCGCTTGGTTGCGGTGCTTACAATCAAACATCGTTTTATAAAAATCAGCATACACATAATCTCCCCAAGGAATACTGTCTTTGTCAAAGAACTGGAGTTTCTTATCCATTGCAGATTCTTGACCTGTATACACTAGTGGCAAGCCAGGCATGAGCATAGATAGGACAGCAAAAGCCTTGTGACCTGCGCCCATTCGAGCAAATTCTGTGTCAGCCCAAGAGTTTTCATCATGATTGGACGTAAAATTCATTTGGTAGCCTTTCTGATAAACAGTCGCCTTTTTAGCAAGAATACTGTCTATATGACTGGCGTTTTTATTAACGACTACTTTCTTTTCGTCTTTTTTAACATTGCCGTTGACTAACGCCTTAGTTACATTTCGATTCGCGCCTTGGGTTTCGGCAATTTGGTTGAGCGTATGATGCATCTCCCACGCATAATCCGACACAAAAGCGCCATTATTGACGATCGCAGGAACCTCCCCTTCGGACAACATAAACAATGGTTTGATAGCATACAGACTATCACTGCATTGCATCCAGAAATCTACTGGAACACCATGCGCAACATCCATACGATAACCATCGATACCTGTTTCTTTAACCCAATATTTAAGGGCATCAATCATTGCGATCCGCATCTCTTTTACATCATAATTAAGATCCGCTACATCAGTCCATCCCCAAGGTTCGCCTGTGTTGTAGTCAATAGGATCCGTTATTTTGCCATCTTTTCCTTTGGTGTAATATTCCGGATGTGACTTGATCCAAGGATTGTCCCAGCTACTATGATTTGGTACCCAGTCGATAATAATATACATACCTGCATCGTGAATCGCTTTGACCATGTGC